>JBEBIR010000331.1:0-4577 GCA_040080315.1 Gemmatimonas sp. | reverse complement strand
TGTGCTGGTTGCGGAAGACAATGCGCTTGAGCGCTCGACTCTGGTCGATCTGCTGAGCGCGCTTGGGCACATGGTGGTGGCGGAAGTCGCCACGGGCGCCGAGGCGATTGAGCGCGCGCAGCAGTTGACACCGGACGCTGTCTTGCTGGACGTGCACATGCCGGGTGCCAGCGGAATCGAGGCGGCCGATGCGATCGCGCACGCGCTTCCGGGAACTGCGGTCGTGCTCATCACCGGAGACTTGTCACTCAGCCTGTCATCGGTCGACGCGCAGCGCAGCACGGCCGTAGCCTTGCTGGCCAAGCCAACGCCACCAACGACACTCGACGCGACACTGCGCATGGCGGTCATGCGCGCCCGCGAGCTGCTGGAAGCCAGGCGCGAGGCCGCCGAAGCGAAGGAGCAGCTGGAGGCGCGCAAGCTCATTGAGCGCGCGAAAGGCATCCTGATGCGCCGCACGGGCAGCAGCGAACAGGAAGCCTATCGCATCATGCAGCGGAGCAGTCAGGACCGATCGGTCCGCATGGTCGATATCGCGAAAGCGGTTATCGACAGCGAACCGACTCGGTCATGACACCGGCCTGCCCGGCGGCGCGCTGGCGACCTGCTTCACCAGTTCGTACAGGAAGGCGAGTCCGTCGTAGTACGATTTGACACGTAACTTCTCGTCTCGCCCGTGGGCGTTCGTCTCGCCGGGTGCGGAGAAGATACCGCTCACACCATAGGTGGGGATGCCCGCCGCGCGCAGGAAGCGACCATCGGTAGCGCCCGTGGACATGGTTGGAATCACGGGCACGTCGTTGAACATCTTCTTGGTGAGTGCGACCGTGGCGGAGAGCAGGGTGGGGTCGATCGCTGCGACCTTGGCGGGGGCGACTTCGCGACCCGCGACCATGCGCATGCTCACTTTCACGGTTGAGTCGCCAATCACGCGCTCCAGGACCGCCTTTGCCTGCTCGGCCGTCGATGTGGGTGCCACCCGACAGTTGATATTCGCGGTAGCCGACTGCGGCAGGGCATTGTCGGCGTGTCCTGCGGCCAAGCGCGTCGCCACGCATGTGGTGCGGAGCATGGAAGCGTAACGCGGGTCCTTGGAGATCGTCGCGGCCGCCACCGAATCTCTCGGATTTGCCACAATCGCGCGCATCGCGACGGCGAGAGACGGCATTTCCACCTTGGCGGTCTGCTCGAAGAACGGACGCGAGATCTCGTTCAATTCGACCGGGAACGTATACGCCTGGATTCGCGCGATGGCGTTGGCCAGTGAATAGATCGCGTTATCCTTGCGCGGGACGCTGGAGTGACCGCCGGTGTTGAGGACGGTGAGCGTGTAGTTGAGCGGCAGCTTCTCGGCGGCCTGCACCGAGTGAAAGAGCGGCTTGTCGTCCTGCAGCGTACCGCCGCCGCCCTCGTTGATGGCATACTCGGCGTCAATCAGGTTCCGGTGATTGGCCAACAGCCACGCGACACCGTTGCCGTTCCCGCCCTCCTCGTCGGCGGTGAGACCAATGATCAGGTCGCGCGCCGGGACATATCCCTCCTGCTTGTAGCGCAACAGGTTGGCAACGAGCATCGACGCCATCGACTTGTCATCGGAAACGCCGCGGCCGAGGAAATAGCCGTCCTGTTCAACCATGATGAACGGATCGCGCGGCCAATCGCTGCGCAGCGCGGCCACCACATCGAGGTGCGCGAGCAGCAAAATCGGTTTGCCCTGACCTCTGCCGCGATACCGCACGACGAGGTTCTTCTTGGCGGGTTTGTCGGCCGGGCCGAGCAGATGAATGTCGGCTTCGGGGAAACCCGCGGCGCGAAAGCGGACCGCCATGGCCTCAGCGGCCTTGGTGACTGAGCCGACCGAGTCGACGGTATTGATTTCGACCAGTTCCTTGTAGATGGCGCGCGCGGCTTGCTGTTGCGGCGTGAGCGATGTCGGTGCGCCGGGCGCGCTCATTCTGGGCTGGGCGCTGGCGGAAGTGGCGAAAGCGAGACCAAGGGCAAGACAAGCACCGGAACGGCGGAGGACGTGCGGCATGGGCGGTGACGGCAGAGGACGGCGGAGAGGGGCGTACTGGCGAAGCTATGCTGCGGGGCGCCGCTGTACAGAGGCAACGCGTCGGTTGGGCGAAATGATCCAAACTTGGAATGGTGGTTGGCTCAGTGCGCTCAATCCGAGAAGACGTCGCGGATAATTCGAGTAACGAAAACTTGTATACGCTCTCCCTTCTGACAATCCACCAAATGTCCAAGAGACACATTCTTACGCTGCTGTTCATTGAGCTCAGACAGTCCAGCGTACGGGGGTCACTCCACGCCTGCCGGGGGAATTTCACGTGATCAGCGACACTTCGGTGCAACTTGAGGTCAGCAGGGACAACAATGGACGAATCTGTTGCCCACCGAGTGCGGTAGTTGCCCAACGAGTGCGGTTGATCCATCGGGAGAGTCGATATAATAGACTTCCATCCCTCGACTACGTCGCGGTGACCTCTCTTGAGTGGATCCAACCGAAGAAAGCGCATGCCTAGGCTACGCCAAGCCACGTGGTCGCAGAAACGTTGGTCAGTGCTGAGGGACAGATCGATCACACGTGCGATTGAGTGGCGACGACAGTGCTCGTTGGTCGGCGTGTCGGCGTGTCGGCGTGTCGAGCAGCAGGTGGAAAAATGTCGCCGTCATGCGGAGAGTGCGGTTTGACGGAGCCCAAAGACTCGAAGGCCAATCCTGACTGGAACGCGGTCGTCGCTAGGGGACACGAGCTCTTGCCTCATTTGGACGAGCTTCGACTACGCTTGAGCGAAGCGCACATCGCAGTTGCGCTTGGGCTGTCGAGTCCAGTCGCATTGCGTCACATGCTGGTGGCTCGCGGTCTACCGCCATTCTACCTGTTTCGTGACTGGTATTACCTCGTGAGGATGCTGGAGCGCGCCGAGAGCGGCGAACCAATCGCACAGTGGGCCATGTATCGCGGCGATTACGCCACGGTGTACTACCGGTTTGCAGCGAGGCTAACGGGAAAGCCGTGGCGGACGATTGTCGCCCGAGGGTCTGGTTGGGCCAAGACCTGCGCGATGGCGGTGTGGGCGCCGCATTTGGCGACCTTGTGAAAATGACTCTGAGAGTGTGAGATCTCTTGAGTGATAGCGGAAGACGACGAGCGCCGCAAAACTCCTGACATGTTTGCCGTGCGTGCTTGTCGACCGAAGCGTTCGTTCTCGCTTAGCGAGCGGCGTAGCCGCGCTGAGGAACGAAGTGCGTGGCGAGGCTTGCGCGCGATGCTCCCACTGTTGACCGTTGGTGCGCTCGGCGCTCAGCCGCGACCCCTTTCGATGCCTTCGGACTTCCATCCGGTACACATCGCAGCGCTGAGTGGAGACAGCGTGGTGCTACTCGCGCGCGCCGCCGACTTTGTGGTGCTCTATAGTCCGAGCAAAGGCCAATCGTACTTACCAATCACGCCCGGCCTCAACCCTGTAGGGCTTCTAACGCGCGGTACCGAGCACTGGCTCATTGATTGTTGCGGACAACGCGCATCGTCGCTACTACGTCCTGGGTTGAGCGAGGCGACCCTGCGCGTCACTGATGGCATGATCGTAGGTTTAACACAGTGGCGAAGCCGTGCCTTCGCTGTTGTTCTGAAGCGAGACTCTGTTTCCGTGCAGGAGTTCGGCACCGATTCGATTCGCGGAGAAGCACGCATCTCTCTGGTGCTAAGCGTGAACGGCACCGGGGGCGTACTGCTGTGGAGTGACACCAACGGCGTATATGCAATCGAGCGCCGTCCTCCACACCGCGTGTGGGTGATCGCCGCCGGTGCTTCGCAGGGATCGTCCTATTTGCCTCCTTGGGGTAAGCATCCGGAATTACCATGTCACCGCTGTTGAGGCGGTGTTTGGTTGAGCAGCGTTGTTTTGTGGGGGGCGTAGCGCAGTGCGCAAGGAAGAGTGCATCCGACCCAACGTACCACTCACCTTAGCCGACGCGAAGTCGCTGGTGGGGACCTACGTCGTGCATTACAACACGGTCCGGCTCCACAGCGCAATCGGCATCGGCGATCTGTCGGTCACGCCGTTGTTGCCGTGCGCGAGTTTGATCTCACTTGGCATGCCCTCTGCGATCGGCTGCTCGCAAGTGTATGCGCGCAGACGTTTCGGCGCTGGGATCCATGCCTTTGCCACCGTAGCGCTGGTCTCGGCATCGTCTGGCTGCATCAATAAAGACCTCGCACAACAGGTCGTCGTCGACGAACGTTCAACGGTTCTTGTCATCATCGATCCACTCTCCTGCTAAACTCGATCTCGCATCTCGCACTCTGCAACAATGGAACGTAAAGGCAGCTTCCTAGTCTCGGCGTGCGCTCTCGCACTTTGTTCGAACGTTGGTGCGGCAACGCAGATGGACTCGGCGACGACACGAGAACTTGGCGTTCCTCGCGATTTTCATCCTTCAGTGGTCACGCGCCTAGGGCGAGACAGTGTACTGCTCCTAGCGCAAAACGCTGACTTTGTGGTTCTTCTAAGAACGAACCGAAAGCCGAAGTTGATACCCTTACCGGATGGATTTCGGTCCATCGGTAC
>JBEBIR010000330.1:0-4595 GCA_040080315.1 Gemmatimonas sp. | reverse complement strand
GCCGCCGCACACGGGCAGTGTACTCTGCGCCATCACTCGCCAGCACCTTGATACTCGAGGTGTCCACGCGCCCGTCCGACTCCACCACGAACTGTAGCACCACACGCGCCACGCCCGTCCGGATTTCATTCGCATCGAGTTTGGCATGCTCGTCGTACCGGAGCGCGCGTACGGCGACGATGTCTTCAGGAAGAGACACGTGCGTCGAACGCACAGCCGGACGATCCACCTGTTGCTCAACAAACAGGCGTTCCCCGCGCTGCCAGGGTCGCAACGACGGCGCTGTTGTCGCTACACTGGGCCACGACGCCTCGCAGAGTACACGCGTGAGCGTAACCGGCACCACCGTCGGCGCCCTGCCGAGAACGACAACATCGCTCAGATAGCGCGCCATTCCGCGAAGCGACCGGCCGTCGGGTGTCCGCGCGAGTCGCGCATCCCATCCTTGCAATCCAGTGAACACGCGAAGCGTGACTGAATCATCGCGAATCGCCCAGGAACTTCGCCCTTCCCACATCCATCGTTCACCCTCGGAGATGACGGGTATCGCAACGCGCCCGCTGTCCTGCAGTACGAACGTGCGAAACGCCGAGTCACGAGCAACCGGCTCGACGCCACCCGTTGGCCCTAGCGGTCGATCCGCATGCCAGCATCCCGCAATCGGCAGCGACGGCTGCCGGCGCGCCGATTCGGTGAACAACGCGGTCATCACCACGCTCGCCTGCAGCGCGAACCGCGTGATCACCTGCCCTCCGGCGAAAACACAATCCGCACCGCATTCACGCGCTCCGACATCTTCTGGAGCGTCACCTGCGGTCGGTTGTTGCCCTGCCGCACCCAGATCTGCACCATGTCATCGGGCGCAAAGCGCCAGCAGCTGAAGTAGCGCCCGCTCTTGTCTGTCTTTCCGCCAAACGCTGTCGACTTCCACTCCGGAACATCCAGCGGACGCTTGAGCATCTCCTTGATCTCGAGATCCGATACGGGTTGCCCGCCCGGAGTGGTGACATACACAAAGAACGCGACCGGGCGCAGCGCCGGAAGTCGCTCCGGCGGACATAGTGATCGCGCATAGTCATACGCGGTCGGCACGTCGAGCATGGCCGTGTGCACAGAATCGCGCACGGCGCGAAACTCGATGGGCGTTTTCAACGTGACGTCGATCTGCGCCAACACGGGGTCGTGCACGATCGTGCGATACGGGCCCGGCAGCAGGTCCGAAAACACGAGCAGGCCGGTCGAGTCCACCACGCCACGATAGTTGGTGTGTTCCAGCGAAATATCGGTTCCGATGGCCACGCCCCCGTCATGAGTGCGGGCGTCAAGGCGCAGCGTGCCAAGCGAGGCCTGCCATGACGTGCCGTCCTCCCACCGCGCATTCGCCAGCTCACCGCCGCTCTCATGCACTTCAAAGCGCGCCCGTTCCTCCGGCACCACGTCGCGATTGCGTCGCATCGACGGGTCCCGCACGACATACACCGTATCCACTCGCATGGCCACCAATCGGAGTGCCCATCGGTCGATCGACACGATCCCATTGGGCATCTCCCGAAACTCCACACGACCGCCAGGCCGGTACGCGTCCAGCTTCGGGTCCAGACCCACATAGCGGAACTCGATGCGGCTGAGAACACGAGCACTGGTATCCATCCAGAACGCCCCGTCGATGTCGACATTGGGCGCCCGATGCTTCGCGGCCGAAAAGCCGACACCGACCAATCCTGGATGCGATCGATCCTCTGGCATGACGCGAAAGCAGTAGCCCATGAAGAACGCGTCCTCCAGCATCACGTCGGCGTCGGGCGCGTAGTACGATCGCACGCCGGCGCTATCTTCCGCAAAACCAAGCTGCACGAAATCCCGCGCGGAGCGCGCTGCCTGAAACGGACGTGTCGCTCCCGTCGTGGAGTCGACCACAACCTCCTGCGAGACGATCCGATTGCCCGGACCGTCCAACAGGCGTTCATACCGCAGCCGTTTCAATTGCGCTGGAATCGCCTCGCGCGCGACGATCATCGCCAACAAACCCTGACGCGCTTGCTCCCAGAGCGCCAACGCCTGCGCTCGATCGCGTCGCACCGCGCAATTCGCGTTGTCGCGAACATCGATCGCCTCAAGCACCGTCGTCAGCAGCGCCAGCGCCACATCCAGTCGGGCCACGCCGCTCACGGTCGGCGGAAGGACCGCAGCGCTCGGGCGAAATCCGATGTGCAACACGCGCACACGCGTCGCGTTGTCCGGCAGTGACACGCGGTACTGACCACGCGTGTTGGTAACCGTACGAGCGACCGATGTGCCGGACGCATCAAGCACCAGCACAATTGAACCGGCCACCGGACGTCGGCTGGCGCTATCAACGACGGTACCCTGCAGCGATTGCGCACCCAGCGACGCGGTGTGGAAGCACACCGCCAGGAACGTCAGGCCGTGGATTCCCTTCCGACGAGCGCTCGTGACGGCGGACTCCAGCAGCACGGCCGCAAGAACGCCGAACGCATACGCCCCAAGGTCCCTGGCGTCGAACGCGCTCCCCAGCACCAACTGGCCGACCGTCGTACTTCGTACCGCGTGGAGCATCGGTGTGTGCAGCAACTGGCTGAGCTCAACAGCAAAGCAGATCGCCAGCGCCACGGCGCCACGAACGCGCAGCGAGGCGCTAGGCACCAGCGCCCCGATGCCCCACGCGATCATCATGGCCCACAAGGCGTCGCCGGCAACGTCCCGGACGTCCGCCCGCAGCGCGTCGCCGCTCCAGTGCACGGTCAATCCCACCGCGATGGTTGCGCAGCCGAGAGCCAGATACGTCAGCCGGACGCGAGAAAGACGCGACATGAGATCCCTTCTGTTAAGAAGCAGCCGTCCCAGCGTGCAATCGAACACGTTGAGGGAACAGGCCGCAAGGCGATCGGGTGCAGTTGCGAATCGCCTGGAACCATTGCACCTTTGTCTTGTAAAGTACTTGGTTCTAACGATCCTCACCTTTGGAGACACTACCCATGCGCGCAGCGACCCAGAGCGTTCCCGGTCATCTCGCCATCATCATGGATGGCAATGGACGATGGGCTGAGCGTGACGGGCTCCCTCGATTCAAGGGTCATATCGCGGGCGCGCGGGCCATGCGCTCCGTGGTCTCACACTGCGCGCACGCCGGCGTCGAACAGCTCACACTCTACGCCTTCTCGTGCGACAATTGGAGTCGACCGACGGCCGAAGTCAGCGCCCTGCTCGAACTGTTCACCGCGCATTTCCGTTCGCATACGGCATCACTGGAGGACGCGGGAATCCGCTTATCCGTGATTGGGCGACGCAACCGCCTCCCGCTGGCATTGCGCAGCGCCATCGTCAATGCCGAAGCGCGCACCGCGTCCGGCCGAGCCATGCACCTGCGTGTCGCGATCGATTACTCGAGTCGAGCCGCCATCCAGGACGCGATGCCCGCACCAACCCCCGCGCGTTTGCCCGACGGAGGTTCGACTATCTTGCCACCAGTGGATCTGTTGCTGCGCACCGGTGGTGAGCGGCGCCTCTCCGACTTCCTGCTGTGGGAGTGTGCGTACGCGGAACTGCTCTTCCTTGACGTGCTCTGGCCCGACATCACCGATGCCGATCTCGATGCTGCCTTTGCCGACTTCGCTCGGCGCGATCGACGATTTGGGAACGTGCCGCAACGCGCCAGTGCATGAGGTGCGCGATGGTCTCCGCAAGGTACTGCGCCTGACACTCCTGTGCGCTCAGTGCGTAGTGGCCAAACACCCAATTCGTGAGACCTGATTGAAGTCTGCTTTCGCGCGCGTCACGCTGTTCCTGCTCGGCTACCTGCTATTGCTCTGGCTGACATCGATCCCCAAGGGCATGGTGCCGCCGCGCTACGCCAACCTCACATGGGGACTCACGGCGTCACTCGCGATTCTCGCCATGACTGCACTCGTCCTCAAGTCCGAGCGACGTGCGCCACGTGACGTGGGATTGGGCTTTGACGCTCACAGTGTCTCGCGCTTCGTCGCCGGAGCCGTCCTCGGCATCACCGTGTACGGCGTCACGTTGCTATGCATTTCACTGTTGGTCGCGCCGCTCGTCGTAAGCGCCGCAGCCGCGCCCTCCGGACCCGCGGTACTCCTCACGGTGTGCAGTCTCGTGGCGCTCTCGAGCATGGAGGAGCTGGGCTTTCGCGGCTATCCGCTACGGACACTCACGCCCGTCATCGGCACGTGGCGCGCGCAGATTGTGATTGCCATCGCGTTCAGCCTCTCGCACATCGCGTTCGGATGGCCGTGGCAAACTGTGCTCTTGGGCGTCATGCCCAGCGCGCTCTTGTTCGGAACCGCAGCCATCGTCTCCGGCGGTCTGGCCATGCCGATTGGACTGCACGCCGCCGTCAACTTCGCACAGTGGGCCGTGGGCGAGAAAGAATCCCCGGGATTCTGGACGATGACGGTTGACCCCGCTCACGCCCCACGCGTCGGCGACATCGCGCCGTTCATTGGAGCCAGCGTGCCGCTGGCATTCAGCTTCGCGCTCTGGTGGTGGCACACGCGCCAGCGTTCTCCGAAGTAATTTTGAGGATGACCGTGCAGAAGATCCGCCCCTTTCTGTGG
>JBEBIR010000329.1:0-4612 GCA_040080315.1 Gemmatimonas sp. | reverse complement strand
GTGCGGAACAGCCGATCGAGATCGTCCATCGAGGGAGATAGCGTGAGCCGGCTGCCCCGCACCGAAGCGCGCGAGGTCTGCCGGAAGCTGGTGCTCTGAGGGGAGACGCGCGAGCCTCAGAGACTTGCACAAGGCCCTTGCTCAGCGCGCATGGCCACTCCAACATCCGGAGACCAAACACACTGCGCTCCCCTGCCCGTCCTGCCTCCCATGCTCATGTCCGTCGCCCGCTGCGTCGCTCGTCAGGTTGGTACAGTCCTCTGCCTGGCTGTGGGGTCACCGTCACTCTGTCTCGCGCAGGTGGCCGCGAGCCCACCGAACGGTCTGGTTGCCGCCGATCTGGCCGGACTTCGGCTGCGCAGCATCGGTCCCGCCTCCATGAGCGGTCGCGTGATCGACATGGATGTCGTCGAATCAAACCCCTACGTCTGGTACGTGGGGAGTGCGACCGGCGGTGTGTGGCGCACGCGCGATAACGGCGTAACCTGGGAATCGTTGTTCGACGCGATGCCAGTGCATTCAGTGGGTGACGTCGCGGTCTTTCAACCCAATCCGGACATTGTCTGGGTGGGCACCGGTGATCGCGCCAATCGGCAGAGCGTGAGCTGGGGCGACGGCGTGTACAAGTCCACCGATGCTGGCAAGACCTGGACAAACGTCGGATTGCGCGCGAGCAAGCACATCGGTCGCATCGTGTTGCATCCCACCAACCCGGATCTCGCGTATGTCGCCGCGCAGGGTTCGGTGTGGGGTCCCGGCGGAGATCGTGGTGTCTATCGCACGGTCGATGGTGGACGCACGTGGAGTCGCACGCTGGTCGTTGACGACGAAACGGGCGCGACGGACGTGGCCATCGACGGCGCCGATCCGCGCATCCTCTATGCCGCAACGTACCAGCGACGTCGCAGTCCGTTCGGGTTTGACGGCGGCGGTCCGGGAAGCGCGCTCTGGAAGAGCACTGATGCCGGGAGCACGTGGACGAAGCTCAGCGGCAACGGATTGCCTTCAGGCGAGTATGGTCGCATCGGCATCGCGATCTATCGCAAGAACACGAGCACCGTGGTGGTCAGCATCGAGCAGGGCGCGCGCTACAATGCGTCCACTGCATACATCCAGCGCAAGGCCGGGTTGTATCGCAGCGACGACAAGGGTGCGACCTGGACGTTCCTCTCGGATTGGAACCCGCGCCCGATGTACGCCAGCCAACCACTCATCGATCCCAACGACGACAAGCGCATCTACATGCTGAACGCCTATTCGTTCAGCGACGACGGCGGGAAGACGTTTACCGCGCCCCGCACGACCACGCATGGAGACGACCGCTTCGTGTGGGTCGATCCCAAGGACAGCCGGCATGTCGTCAAACTTGACGACGGCGGCATCGGGATCAGTTACGATCGTGGCAACAAGTTTCTGTACGTGTCGTCGCTGCCGCTGTCGCAATTCTATCGCGTGGCGCTGGACAATGCCGTGCCGTTCAATGTCTACGGTGGTTTGCAGGACAACGGGTGCTGGATGGGTCCGAGCGCCAGTTGGAACACCACCGGCATCCTCAATGATCACTGGTCGCGCCTGTGCGGTGGCGATGGCTTCTGGGCCGTACCTGATCTCAAGCGACCCGGTGTCGTCTACTCCGGGTCGCAGTTCCTGGGTCTGCAACGCAACAGCACCACCACGTGGGAAGTGCAGGACATCCGACCCGGCGATCCGCAGGGACACATTTCCGGACGTCGCAATTGGGACACGTGGGGAAAGCCCGGCGCCACGCAGGTGCTGGGCAACGCCATGCATCCGGCCAACTGGGACTCGCCGATTGTCGTCTCGGCGCACGACACTGGCACGATCTACGTGGGCATGCAACACCTGTTCCGTTCACGTGATCGCGGCATCACCTGGACAGATTTGGGTGATATGACCACGGGCGTCGATCGTTCGACGTTACCCCTCATGGGGCGTACGCCGAGTGAGAACACCCTCTCCATCGACGACGGTGTGCCGTATTTCCCGGGTATCACGTCGCTTGCCGAGTCACCGCGACGCAAGGGTGTGCTCTATGTCGGTTCCGATGACGGACGCTTCAGCGGTTCGCGCGATGGCGGCGCGACGTGGCAACGTCAGGAAGCGAGATTCCCCGGACTGCCCGCGAGCTCCTGGTTTGCCGGTGTAGAGCCGTCGCGTCACGCCGACGGAACCGTCTACGTCACGGTGGACAATCATCGCGCCAACGACTTCCGCAACTACGTGTTCATGTCGAAGGATTTTGGCCAGACGTGGACATCCATTGTTGGCGATCTGCCAAGCGAACGGGTGGCACGCACCATTCGCGAAGATCCGCGCAATGCCAACCTGCTCTACCTCGCCACCGAATTCGGCGTCTTCTGGTCGCCCGATCGCGGCGCGCACTGGATCGCACTGCGCCACAACATGCCCACCATGCCGTTCAACGACCTCGCGATTCACCCGCGCGACAATGCGCTGGTCCTCGCGTCGCACGCCCGTGGCATCTGGATCCTCGATCAGGTCAACGCGTTCCAGGAGTTGACGGCCGCGGTCATGGCGAAAGCCTCCCATCTGTTTACCATGCAGCCGGCATATCAGATGCGCAGTACCAATCTCCGACCGCACACGGGCGACATGATCTTTCGCGGCGAGAATCCGGCGAACGGCGCGTACGTCGACTACTGGTTGTCGCAGAGTGGTGCAAACGCGGTGCTGACCGTGCAGGACTCCACGGGCGAGGTGGTGCAGGAGCTCAAGCCAGTGATGGCGCGCGGCGTGAATCGCGTGGTGTGGAATCTGCGCTATGCCGACCTGCCGTTGCGGGGCGGTGGTGGCGATGATGATGACGCGGGACCGCGCGCGACGACGCCCGGACCGCTGGTGATGCCGGGCACGTACACCGTTCGCCTCGTCGCCGGTGGCGAAACGAGCACGCGTCGCGTCGTCGTGCGCGAGGACCCGCGGATCACGATCTCCCGGGACGATCGTCGCGCGTGGACCAGCTTCCAACGCAACGTCGCGTCGCTGGCCGTGTCGTTCGCTCCCGTCGCCGATCGCGCGCGCCGCGCAACGGGGCGGGATGCGCAAACAGTGGATCTCAAGCGCCAGGCCGCCGAGCTGCTGTCGCGCATTTCGACGTTGTACGGCGCGAGCGCGCGATGGACCGGCAGACCGACCGCGGATCAGCGGACGCAGTTGGTGTATTATCAACAGATGGCCAAGACGCTCAGCGCGGCGTCGTTCTGATATGCGAACATTCCTTCACTGCCTGGGACACCGCGGTATGCTCACCTCCGCTCGCACTACCGTGGCGTTGGCGGTCGCCGTCCTGTTATTCGGGGGCTGTCTTGGTGAGCGCGGTGATGTGACCGCCGGTTTCGCCACCCAACGCCAGGTGTGGCAGTCCAACAATGCGAAGAACTACTCCTATGTAAGCGGCCACTCCTGCTTCTGCACCCCGAATTTCGCCCTGCCGCTGCGCGTGACGGTCGTGAACAACGCCGTGGCGTCCATCGTGGTTGAAGCATCGGGACAGGCGGTGCCGCTCAACTATCGACCCACCATCGACGGGCTCTTTGATTTCATTGATGAGGAGGAAAGGAGTCGACCGGCGCTCCTCGACGTGACGTATCACCCCACGCTGGGCTATCCCACGCGCATCAAGTATGGGACACCTGAGAATGATGGCGGCGGCATCATTTCGGTGACGTCGTTCACGCGTACGCCCTGAGTGTCGCACGGGGCCCATGCAACGGCATGAGCCCCGTGGGAATGACAACGCACCGCGAAATTATTTGTTGCCGCCCAAGGGAATCGTGACGCCGGCTTGAATCGGCACAAATGCCGTGGTCTCGTTTTCGATGCTGGCCATCAAATAGCGTATCGCGAGATAGACGCTCATCCGACCGCGCGGAACCGTGAACGCCGCGCCGCCGCCGTAGGCCACGCCGGAACTCGACCCTTCCTCATTCGGGAACTGATCCGAGGAGTACTTGTGCTGCAGCATGCCGACATTGCCGATCAGCGAGACGCCTGGTTTGGTCGCGTCGCCCAGCCGATAGACGACCGAGCCCAACGCCCCCATCAGGGTCGTCTTGTCGCCATCGTAGTCGGAGTGACTGTTCGCGCCGAAGAGGCCCTGACCGCCCACCGACAACCCTTTCTCGCCAACCTTGAACAAGAGCCCAACCGTTGCCAGATAGCCGGTGTTGGCATACTTGCCATAGTCACCCATCGGCAGAGACGCACCCGCCGAAACGGTCAGTGCGGCTTGTGCAACGGCGACCTGCGACGAACCTCCGAGTGCAACGATCGCGACTAGCGTCGCCAACCCACGTCGTAGAATCATGAAGCCTCCTTTGAGACGAGAAGCCTTCGAATCGCCTGCTGGAATGCAGGCAGACCGATCGATTCCAAGGCGCACAAGTTTTTGTTGGTCCTGTCGAATCCGTCAAGCGATCTCAACTATATGAAGCCTCATCGCATCGTCATCGGCGCCAACGCGCATCCCGAACTCACCACGCTCCTGCGCGCCGCGAGACCGGACCTCGCCATTCGCGGGAACCGCTACACCGACCTCACATCTGACGACATGGACTGGGGTGACACGTAC
>JBEBIR010000328.1:0-4614 GCA_040080315.1 Gemmatimonas sp. | reverse complement strand
TCTGCCGCTTGTGCGCCCACCGAACCGCCCCGTTCGCGCCGATAATCACGTCCTCCTCCTGCGCGGAGCGGACCTGCTGATTGCTCCATTCGGGCACCGGCGTCGTGGCTTGTAGCTCGATCGAGTACCACATACCGGAGATCACCTTGTGATCACCGCGACCGGGTACGCCGTCCTGATAGTCCCACAGACCGATCAGCGCGCCGGCGCCGTGTCCGTGCAGTCCGATTGGATGTGAATACAGCGTGCCGTCGATGCCGTCGCGTTTCATGCGCGCCAGTGAACTCGCGAGCACTTCATTTCCGGAGCGACCGGGCTTGAGCTCGTCGACGGTGATGTCCTGCAACTGGTTGGACATCAGCAAGGCCTTCTTGAGTCCCGCTGGTGCGTCGCTCTCGCCGTCACGCAGGACGTAGGCCATGTGCTGCGTATCGGTGTTGAGTCCCATCGCGGTCACGCCGAAATCGCAGTGCAACACATCACCCTTCATGATGACCGGATTCACGCCAACGAGCTCGCCCGTGCCGAACTGGCGTTGTACTTCAATGCTGGGCTGGAACCAGGTCGACAGGCCGAGATCATTGAGTCGCTGACGCATCCACCAGACCACGTCTTCGGTGCGTGTCAGGCCAGGCGTGATGACCCTGGAGGAAAACGCCTCCTGGATGATCTCCCACGCGACGCGATTGAGGTTCGTGAATTCCGCTTCCTCCTCGGGCTGACGGGTCGCAATAAGATCGACCGCCATTGCCTCGGCGGGCACGATCCTGGACGTCCATGTCGAGCCGAGCGCCTGCAGCATGCCGTCGCGCTCTCCCGAGGAAAGGCCGTCGGCGAAGGCAAACGTGCGCGAGGTATTCACCGCGATCTTCTTCGGCTGACGTTCTTCGATCACCTGCTTCAGCACATTCCACTGCTCGTCACCCCACAACTCGGCCGTGCGAGCGGTCGTCCCGCTGCCCGCAGCCGGTGCGGCAACCGCCTTCATGCTCCGCACGGCTTTGAAGACATTCCCTTGCGACGAGCCCCCGAGTGCGAGTTTCTCGACGCCGTCGGTGAGACCTTTGTCGAAGAAGACGTAAATCGTTCGGCGTCGGGCCGCGAACGTGGTGGGTGACGTGATGGCGGTGAAGAGCGGATCTTCCGCGTACTCGCGCATGGGCACGACCCACATATCGACGCCCGCCCTGCGCATGAGCGCCGGCAGCGTGCGCTCGATGCGCAATTCGAGCCACCGTTGCTGCTTGAATGCCTGCTCACGCAGCGTCCCGAATGGTCGAAGCGTGTCGGCCGCGGAAGATCCTGACGTGCGGGCGCCAGGTGTGGCGGGTACCACCACGGGCTGGGCGGCGGCAACCGTGGCCGACAGCGGCAGACTCAGGACGGCGATGAGGGCGAGGCGAGACATGGGTGAGGATGGTTCGGAGGAGGTCACGAATCGAGAGGTGTCAGGATGAACACCAGGTAGTGAGTGCTGGAGCGGTGAGCGGTGAGGGTAGAAGACGGTGTGTTCTACCCACCCCTCCAACGCTCACGACCTTCTTTTGCTCATCCCTCTCTCACGAATGTCAGCATGCACGAACTAGGCCGGATTCACGTGACGCTTGTCCAGCGAGCGGCGCACAATCTGTACACTGGCCGCGAGCACCAACGCAAACAGCGTCAGGATGATGCCGCGCTCAACCAGCGTCTGCCCAGCCATTGGCCACCAATCGGTCCACGTCGCGATACGTGACCCGAGGCGTTCGCGACCGAAGGCGATGAGCAGCGAGCTCATGACCAGTTCCGCGCCCACCTCGATCACAATGAACGCCAACACCCGGAGTGGCCAACGCTTGATGGGGAAATTGCCCAGATGCCACGTGAGCATCCCGCAGAGAAACAGGGCGCCGACAATGAGTCCGCCGACAAAGGCGACCGGGCTACCCGACGCGGTGAGACCCAGCATCAGGGCGCGATACAATCGCAGCACCAGCCCCGTAATTCCGGCCGGTTCGAGCGTACGCACGGCGAACGCGCGCAGCGGATGCAGCCGCTCCTCGCCCCAGTGCACCACGTCACGCGGAAAGAACCGAGACATACCTCGCAAGCTACGCCCGGGTGCGCTGTGCGCCAGACGACGCACGCAGCGATCAGGAACGTTTCGTCACGACATGGGTGTTCGTCGCCGACGCGTCAGGGCTTTCCGACCGCGGCGAGCAGAAACACGACGCTCTGCGCCGCGTGTTCCGTCCAATAGCCCCACGTGTGCGCGCCAGGCCATTCGGCATACTGATGCGACACGCCCAGTTGTAGCAGCGTGTGGTGAAAATCGCGATTCTGGTTGATGTAGGTATCATCCGCGCCGCAGTCGATGAGCAGTCGCGGCACGGTCGCCGCGCCCATCGCCGTGGTGGACCGAGCCGCGATCATCCGTCTCGCGAGCTCCGCCGGATCCCGCGCGACCCACGCAATCGTGTCGCGACCAAATGCCGCTGACAGGTAGCGCCACAGTCCGCGATACGACCGTTCGAGCTCAGTCATGGTGCTCGCATAGCGCGGCGGAGTCGCGAACGGCGACGGACCGACGTAACGAGGCGACAGTACGCCTGAGTGACTCGCTGCGGCCGCAAACACGGTCGGATAGGCCAGTGCCAAGGCGATGGCACCGTAGCCGCCCATGCTGAGTCCGGCGATTCCGCGATGACGACCATCAGCATACGTGCGATAACGCTGATCGACATGGACCACAATGTCACGGGCGATGTAGTCGTCGTAGTGTTGCCACGGCACACAATACGTTTCGGCACGCTCCGTCCGGGCGGCATCCGCTCGGCACGCTGGCAAGTCGGCGAGACCGTTCCAGGTGGTGTACCACCCGTCGTCGCCATCGGGCATGATGACAATCGCTTCCGGCTGACCACTGGCGAAAAGCGAATCGAGCGTTCGGTCGAGGTGTCCGGCGTCGACCCAGTTGCGTTCATTGCCGGTCAGGCCGTGCAGATAGACGAGCACCGGATAGCGTTTTGCGGTCGACGCGCCGTACGAGGGCGGCAGATAGACCGTGAGGGCCTTGGTAGTTCCCAGCGACTGCGACCACAGGGTGTCGGTATGCACGGAGCCGCGCGGGGCGCGCTGCGCGTTCGCAATAGGAATGAACGCGCTCCAGCACAACGCGAGCAGCCAGCGCCAGCGCGTGCGCCGCCGCGACTCCGGCTTGGTATGGATTGAATCGGTCACGGTTGGAGAATAACTCGGCGTGTGACGTACGTAACTTCGTCGTCTGCGGCCTGCTTGATCGGATCGAGTCCAACCGTGCTTGGATAGCCGGAGGCCTGGTCGAACTCCACGCTGGTGAGCATTCCAGGCGTGAGCAGCGCGGCCCGCACTTCGTCGAACAACTGATCGATGGTGCGAAACATCGGGTGTTGCGCGACCGGCAGGTCTGCTCCGGTCGTGAGGTTGCGGGCGCGAACCACGGCTCCGCCTGTGACGACGACCTGGAATATGGTGCCACCTGTACCGCAGAAGCAGGCGACCTGCTGCTCCATGGAGTAGCTGTTGGACGCGGGTCGCACACTGGTCCAACGGGCTTCTGCGTCAGAGAGCGCCGTGATCTCGGGACGGAGGGGATTGTCGTCGCCGCAGGCCGCAGCGACCGCCAAGAGTAGTGTGAACGCCAGCGTTCGCCGGGGTCGTACGCGCCACGGAATCGAGTGGGTCATCGTGCCTCCAACGCGAAAATGGGTGTCTTCGGAACAACCGCGCACCCCGCGCACGCGTTACCGGATGATCGTGCCGATACGCCCCCAACGGATGTCCGTGAGGAACGGCAGCGGGCGATCGCTCTCTTGGGCGCGATAGGAGTAGTACACGAACACCGGACGTCCGCGCACGTTTTCGCGCGGGACGAAACCCCAATATCGCCCGTCCTTGGAGTCATGCCGGTTGTCGCCAAGCATGAACAAGTACCTGGGCGGCACGACCATTGGTCCCCAGTCGTCGAGCTTCGGCTCTGCGCCTGGTTCGCCGACCGGCGAACCGTGCAGCTCAAACTGCTTCTGCCATTGGAACAGCGGGTGCGAAAACGAACCGTCGCCAGTGGGGTTTGCAGCGGCGCCGAAACCCTGCGGCTGCGGCATGCCGTTCACGTACAGCAGTCCACCTCGCATCCAGATCGTATCACCGGCGATCGCGACGCAGCGCTTCACCAGCGTGGGGTTCGGATCATCTGGCTGGTCGATCTGGTTGGGCGACTTGAACACCACCACGTCGCCACGCTTTGGCTCTGCGTAACCGGGAAGGTTGATATCCGTGAACGGGACGTGCGGGCCGTACGCCAGCTTGTTCACGAACAGCCAATCGCCAATGAGGAGCGCCGGGATCATGCTCCCCGACGGGATGCGATACGCCTCGATGAGGAACGTTCGGAAGACGAGAAAGAACGCCAGGGTTACCAGAATCGCCTTGACGTTCTCCCACACATGCGAAGGGCCGGTGGATTTTCCCGAGTTGCCGGCGCGCATCGCCGCGACCGAGCCTGACGCCTTGGTTGACTGCTTCTTCGAGGCCACGAGTGACGAGAACAGAGTTTGGGGGAACTGCGAAGGGGCGCGTCCCGACTGGACGCGCCCC
>JBEBIR010000327.1:0-4637 GCA_040080315.1 Gemmatimonas sp. | reverse complement strand
AGCGCGACATACGCGCCGCGTCGACGTGACATGTTAAACCGCACCAGTTCCTGAGTTCCTCGCGCGTCGAGCACCACGCCCAGACGCGCGAAGCAGGCCGGCCAGAGGACGGCGCGACCCATCGCGGTGGTCGCGTCAAACACGTCGGATGCCACGCGCATCACTCCGGGCCGTACGGTTGTCAGCCCCAGCGTGTCGACGTACGCCTCGACGTCACGCCGCCATGCGGCCGCGCGTTCGCCCAACGCCAGCATCGCCGACGAGAATCCGGGCTGGGCGCACTCAAACGCTGGCAACAGATCATGACGCACACGCCCGCGTTGATAGTACCGGGAGACGTTCATCGGGTCGTCCAGAAATGAAACACCCTCGATGGATGCCCACTGCGCCACCTCTGCCCGCGACACAGAGAGCCATGGTCGCACGATGTTCGACGGTGCCGCCAATGCTGCCAGTCCCCGCGCGCCCGCACCGCGGAACAGGCGCATCACAATCGTCTCGGTCTGATCGTCGCGCGTGTGCGCCGTTGCCACGTGCGCACCGAACGCGCGTGCCACGCGATGCAGAAATCGCCAACGCGCCGCGCGCCACGCCGCTTCCGAGTGTGCAGCCACCCGTGCGCGCTCGCGCACGACTGTCAGGCCAAGTCGCCGCGCGTCTGCGGCCACAAGCGCCGCGGCGTCGGTCGCATATCCGCCAGTGCCATGGTCGAAGGTTGCCACCGCCGCCAGTCGATCCCCCCCCCACCGCGCCATCGCATGCATGAGGGCCATCGAGTCTCGGCCGCCGGACACCGCCAACACCAGTGGTCCGCTGGTACGACTCAACGCGACCTCCAGCGACGCGCGAATCAGCGCGGCCGTCGGCACGGTGTCGTCAAGCGGAGGGCTCACCGCGTCCAGGTCCTCGGTCGACCCGATTGCGCGATCGACCGGTTGCGTGCTGAACTTCATGTCGGACAGATCACCCCCTGATCGCGCCCCGTCAACCGGTCAGATTGCGGCAAGTCACGGACGACAAATGGCAGGGTGCCCCTACCTTCAGGATCGAAACTCGGCTATCCTACCCCCGCAACTTCCTGTGGCCGTGCGTCGCCTCTCGCTTCAGCCGCCAGCACCTCGTCGGAGAGATTGTCGTGGAAACTCACGGAGTATTCGGCACCATCTGGGCGTCGCTTGGCATGACGGCCTATTACATGGCACTGACCTGGATCAACATCCTGCTCGGCCTGCTGCTCGGACCCCTGTTCATGATTCCGCTCACCTGGATTCAGGACGCGTTCGCGAAGAAGTAGCGTGCCACGCCGCTACGCGCCCACATGGGAGCGCGAGCGGCCCGGGAGTTCGTGCAGCGGCAGCGTGACCGAATCTCCCAGCATGGTACTGCGTCCGGTCAGATCGCTCAGGTCACTCCCGTGATACGCCGCTTCGCCATGCTCACTGATGTCGATCCCTGACATCTCCGCGTCGACGTCAATTCGCATGGACATCACCGCCCGCAGGCCGGTGAGAATAGCGACGCTGCCGACGGCGGCGAAGGCAACAGTCGCCACGACCGCGAGCAATTGAATGGCCACCAACTTGGGATTGCCCGCCAGCAGCCCGTCGGCACCGTTGGGGTTCACGGCCTTGCTGGCAAAGACGCCGGTGAGCAGCGCGCCCGTGATGCCTGCCACGCCGTGACACGCAAACACGTCCAACGTATCGTCGACACGCGTTTTTGAGCGATACTGCAGGGCGAAGTACGAACAGGGTGCGGCGAGGACGCCGATCGCGATCGCCGCCAGCGGAGAGACAAATCCAGCGGCGGGAGTGATGGCCACCAGTCCAACCACGGCGCCGGTCGCCGCACCAACCGCGGTGGCTCGCCCTCCACGCCACTGCTCCAGCAGTATCCAGGCGACGAGCGACGAAGCGGCTGCGGTGTGCGTCGTCACCATGGCGTTGGCCGCGATACCATCGGCGGCCAACGCCGAGCCGGCATTGAAACCAAACCATCCAAACCACAGCAGCCCCGCACCCAGCAGCGCAAACGGCACGCTGTGCGGCACCGTTGGTACGCGCTTGAAATCGCGCCGCGGCCCCATCATGACGGCCAGCACGAGCGCGGTGACACCCGCGCTGATGTGCACCACGGTTCCGCCCGCGAAATCGAGTGCGCCGAGTGTGCGAAGCCACCCGCCAGCGCCCCAGACCCAATGCGCCAGCGGATCGTAGATGACGGTTGACCAGATGAGTCCGAACAACAAATAGCCGACGTACCGCATCCGATCGATCACCGCACCGGAAAAGAGCGCGACCGTGATGCCGGCGAACATCGCCTGATACGCGGCAAACAGCAGGTGTGGCAATGCGGCGGCATACGTTGGATTGGGCGCGCCCGTGACACCGCGGAAACCGGCAAACGCGAGCCCACCGATAATCGAGGAGCCGTCGCTGAACGCCAGACTGTATCCCACCAGCACCCACTGCACCGATACCACCGCGAGCGCGCCGAGACTCATGAGCATTGTGTTGAGGGCGCTCTTCTGTCGCACCAACCCGCCATAGAAGAACGCCAGACCCGGCACCATCAACAGCACCAAGGCCGTGCTGACAAGCACCCATGCCGTATCACCACTCGAAATAGCCGGCATTACAAATCTTCCAGTCGAGGAATCGGCATCTCGAGCTGCGTCATGCGCATGATCTCGTCGGCGTTGACGGCCGTGAGCGCCTGGTCGTCGCGTTCGCCGGTGCGAATGCGCACGGTGCGGTCGAGGGGCATCACGAAGATCTTGCCATCGCCGACATCGCCCGTGCGGGCGCCCTCGCAGATGGCCTGGATGGTGCGTTCAACGAAGGCTTCTGAACACGCCATCTCAATCCGGACCTTCTCATGAAACTCCAGCACCACCTTGTCGCCGCGATACTGCTGCACCACGTCTCGCTCTCCGCCGTGTCCACTGACGCGGGACAGCGTCATGCCCGTGACACCAACCTGAAACAGCGCCCGCTTCACGTCGGCAAGTTTCTCCGGACGAACGATCGCGATGATGAGCTTCATGACTCCGTAATCGGTTGCGGATAGTGGGGCGTTGATGACGTCGCGCAGGTCCATTCGCAACGTCCGCAGGCCAGATTACACACACCACTTCAACTGCGCAAATATGTCCAAAGGCACGATCGCCATACTTGTCGGACCGGAGTACGAAGATCTGGAGGTCTGGT
Organism: Gemmatimonas sp.; assembly: GCA_040080315.1. Taxonomy (GTDB): domain Bacteria; phylum Gemmatimonadota; class Gemmatimonadetes; order Gemmatimonadales; family Gemmatimonadaceae; genus Gemmatimonas. Next base: position 1,428 of record JBEBIR010000327.1, on the reverse strand, counting down.
ACCCCAAGCTTCGTCTTGAGGAAGCTGGATACGACACTCCGCTGGTGGGAATGGGCGAGCCGTCCTATCGCGGCAAGTGGGGCTATCCAGCGTCGATGGACGTCGCCGTGCGCGATGTCGATCCGTCGACGCTGCGCGGTGTATTGGCGCCGGGAGGCTGGGCCCCCGACAAGCTGCGACGCGATCCAGCCGTGCTGCATCTCGTGCGCTCCGTGCACGACGCCGGCGGGCTGATCGCGACCATCTGTCACGGACCGTGGATTCTCATTTCGGCCGGCATCGTACGCGGTCGCACCCTCACGTCGACGGTTGGCATCCGCGATGACCTCGTGAACGCTGGCGCGACATGGCTGGACACGCCGGCCGTGGTCGACGGCAATTTGGTCAGTGCTCGTGTTCCGGGTGATCTTCCTGCGTTCGCGCGCGCAATGCTGGGCGTGCTGGAGGAGACATGAACGAATCGTCGGAGACGTTTACGAGCGAGTACGCGCGACCCATCGGCGGCAGTGTGCATCTGGCGTCGGGGGTTGGCGACATGATCGAGACCGCGACGTGGGAAGCTGCCCAGTCGCTGGACGAGTTCATCGCCGGCGCCTCGGTGCACCAAGAGCTCTGGCAGACGACGCGGCGGCTGGCGCAGGTTGGCGACGCGCACCGCACGGCCGTGCAGTCACTGCACGGCGCGGTGCGCGTGCTGGTACTGCTCGAAGACTGGTGCGGCGATGCCATTCATACCGTGCCGGTGGTGGTGCGGTTGGTCGAGGCGAATCCATCGCTCAGCATCCGTGTGGTGAAACGCGACGAGCACAACGACCTCATGGCGAAGCACCTCACCGGAGAAGCGCGCGCCATCCCCGTGGCGATTGCGTACGACGCGCAGGGTCACGAGCGCGGATGGTGGGGTCCGCGTCCTTCGGCCCTCGAGGCCTGGGTACTGCGCGATGGGCTCGACATGGAGAAATCCGACCGATACCGCGCGATACGGACGTGGTACGCGCGAGATCGAGGGGCCACGACCGCTGCCGAGGTGCTGACGCTGCTGCAATACGCGTGCGACGTGTAGTTGGGTATCCATCCCGAGAGGCCTTGTATGCGATGGGGGAACAACAGACAAGAGACGAGGGACTGAAAACGTCAGACTCAGACATTGCTGGTCTTGGTCTCGAGTCGCCCGTCTTTCGTCTCCTATCTGCTGTTCCCACAGGGCCACGGACCACTCTAGCATGCAGACAGACTCATATTGACGCGTTATGAGCTGGTCGCCCGGTATCGACGACCGCGCCATTGCGTCGGGCTGAACGCGGTACTCAGCGTCAAGCGCAGCGCAGCCGGTATGTCCGCCATCCACGAGCACCAGAAGGGCAAACCCCTTACCGCGTAGCTGCCCCGAATTGCCACCAGCATGAGGAGACGGATCGCGAACGCCGC
>JBEBIR010000326.1:0-4640 GCA_040080315.1 Gemmatimonas sp. | reverse complement strand
GCGCTCAGCGAGGACACCGCCGCCGACTTCGCCACCACTGGGCACGCCGCGATCGTGGCGAGCCATTTCCGTGCGACCGCGCTCGCGCCTGTCACGCCGCCGGCCGGGCCCGACAACGCCAGCGATGCGGCATGTCGCGCGGCCTCCGTTGCGGAGAGCGTGCCGCCCGCCGACGTCATCACGCGTGGCACCGGAAAACCAGCGGCCTCGAGGCGTTCGCCCAGCCCTCCCAGATAGCGACGCACCGCGGGTCGTGCATACGCTTCGGCGACGGTGGTGGCCATGCGCTCGTACTCGCGAATTTCCGGCAGCACTTCGTGCGAGCAAATGACGTCGCATGCGGGCCACGCCACGGCGAGCGCGGCGCGCAGCGCGTCCGCCAATTTCGCCTCGTGCGTAGGGTCGGCATACGCGTGCAGCAGCGTGATCGCGACGGTATCGGGGGCGCGTGCAACCACGTCAGCCACGACGCGCGCAATCCCCGCCTCGTCCAGCGGTATCAGCACGCCCTCAGGCACCACACGTTCGCGTACGGGAATGACATCCGCCGACGCCACCAGTGGCGCCGCATGATGACGCGTCAGGTCGTACAGCGCCGCGCGTTCCTGCCGGCGCAACTCCAGCAGATCGGTAAAGCCCGCCGTGGCGCAGGCGACCACGCGCGCGCCGCGGCGCTCCAGCAGCAAGTTCGTCACGACGGTGGTGCCGTGCGCGATATACGCCAACGCCTTCGGCGCGAGGGACGTCGCGTGTAGTGCAGCAAGCACGCCAACCGCACGATCGTCCGCATCGCTCAAGACCTTGGCGGTCTGCAGCGAGCCGTCAGCCGCGATCGCCGCTAGATCGGTGAACGTCCCGCCCACGTCGATGCCGGCCGCCATCGACGCAACCGTGCGCGCGGGTGCGCTCACGAGCGCGACATCGTCTTTCGATCGTGGTGCTGCCGCCACAACGCCAGCGCGATCGCGACATGTACGGGAACCACAACCGCCAGCACCACGCCGCTGGTTTGGGAAACCGCCGGCACCAACTGCGCCAGCACCCCGCACAACGACAGCAGGGCAATCAGTGAACTGACGGTGCGCGCACTGCGCGACGCGACGCCGCGCACAAACGAGAGGGGCACGACGATCGCGGCGACCAACAGCAGCGGCTGCAACGACAATAACGTGGTATTGGCGCCCATGTACGGCGCATGTCTGGTAACCGTCGCCGCCAGGAGCAGCGCCGTGCCAAGCACTCCGCCCAGCAGATACCAGAGCGCGACCGCCATACTGAGGACGACGCGCGCCGCGCGCGCGCGTGCGTCTGCGAGCACCGCCAGCAATCCGGCGAGCGTCAGTCCCAGCAGGACCGCCATCGCCAGCCTTTCAGGCGCCTCCGTAGGCAACGGCACGCGCGTCGAGGTGACCAGGACGGTGTCACGCTGCACGAAGCGATATCGTCGCGCCGCGGCATCGGGCAGCGCCAATCCCGCATAGTGCGTCGCCATGTGCTCAGGAAGAAACTCCTCATCCCATCGCGACAACGGCTCGTCGGCATGACGACCAAGCGCCACCTCGATACCGGCATACAGGGGCAGCATCGACGCCAGCAAGCGGGCGGTCTCCCCACGCCATGTGCGACCGGTGCCGGGTCGCATCAGCGCCGGGCGCAGGCGTCCGCCCAGCACGCGATCCAGCGCATCGCGCAGTTTGGTCGCGCAGTTCTCGCGATAGTAATCGTAGCGATAGTACTTGTTCGCTTCCATCGAATTCCACTGCAGGAACTCCTGCAGTGCGGCGCGTTCGACGGGCGTCAGGTTCAACACCTGTTGGCGGATCGTGCGGTTGTCGTCCCGATACATATCGTTGAACAACTGCGTGGGATATCCGGCCATCGAGTACTTGGTATCGCCGGTCAGGAATCGCCCAAGAAAATTCGGTTGCTCGAAATCGAAGATGCCCCAGTTGTACGCGACGTCTTCCCCGGTGAGGCTGTCGCGAACCGCGAGCGCGGCATGACCGAAACGCTCGAAGAACACGTCGGACGGTCCGTAGGTATACAACGACACCGTCAGCGAGGCGCCGCGAATCGCCCGCAGGCTGTCCACCGTCGCCGAGACACCGGGAACCGAAGGCGTATCGGAGACCATTGCCACGGAGGCCGGCGGTTGTGGCATGGCGGCGGCCTCCATCGCGGCGGTCAGCGATACGGCACACGTCAGGCACCTCCACGACGACCGCATCAGAAGCGAAACTCTTTCCCGTCGTCGGCCGCGCGATAGATCGCCTCGAGCACCCGATGCACCATCACCTGATCATTCGGTGGCTCGTATGGCGCCTCTTCGCGAATTACCGCCAGGAAGTGCGCGATTTCCGCGCGATAGCTCTGCAGAAATGGACTCTCGCGCGCCGCCGCGCCCGACGGCGACACGTCGACGCCACGTCCGTTCAGTTCTTTCGTAACGCGCAACGGTGCCAGTCGCGCCGAACCACGCGAGGCGTGCACCTCGAACCACCAGCGCTCCTCATCCCCCACGTACGACCATGAGATATCGAACGCGATCACCAGCCCGCCCTCGCACTCAAGGAATACCTGCATGGCGTCTTCCACGGCCGAGGCGGCACGACCGCGCCGCATGACCGACGACACGCGCACAGGCGTCTTGAAGTCGGCCAGCCAAAGGGCGAGATCGAGGAGCGGGAATCCCTGTTCCAGAAATGCGCCACCGCCCGATTCCGCCCGTCGCGAACGCCAGCCGTCGGTCCCGCGCCGAACCGACAACGCCCCGGTGCGGATCGACGTCACCTGACCCAATTCGCCATTGCGCAGAAACTGATCGAGCGCCTGCACGTCGGCACGGAACCGCAGGTTGGTGCCCACCACCAGTCGGCGATCCACCTTGGTGGCCGCCGCGATGCACCGCTCCACGCCACGCGATGTCAGCGACAGGGGCCGCTCGCACAACACATGCAGTTTCGCGCGCAAGGCGCTCAGCACATGCGGCTCGTGAAGGTGATTGGGCGTCGTGATGACGACCGCGTCCAGTTCATCCGAATCAAGCAGCTCCTCGAAATCGGTGAACACATCGGGCACACCGAAGCGATCCGCGAGCGCGCGCGCCTTCGCCGCATCGTTGTCGCACAAGGCCACCAACGATGCACCACGCAACTTCGAAAGCACCGGAATATGCGTCAGCTGGGCAATCGCACCCGTGCCAACAACGGCGATACGGACGCCGTCTTTCATGCCGCCTCCAGCAAGGGTCGCATCAGGAGGGTTCCACGATGCGGGTCAATCTGCAAATCCGACAACCGTCCCGGGGTAGTAGTATCGCAGGATCGTCCGCGCATCCTGACCGGCACGCGCGCGCCCGATCGCGCCCCACTGGCACATCCCCACACCGTGTCCGTTGCCGTGGCCACGCAGCGTAACGCCCGTCAAACGGCCACCGTTTCTGGTTTCGCGGTCCACGGAAAAATACGTGCTGGACAGGATCGCGCCACGCGCGTCGCGCAATGTCGGCCGCACATCGCGCGCACGAATCGTCACGTCGCCGCGATCGGTCCGGAAAACGAGCGCACCCACTCGACCCGACGCCGTCCGCTCGCTTACCTGCAGGTCTTGCACCACCGTCGCCCGCGGCTGCGTGCTGCCCTGCAACTCGATCGCTCGGCGCACCGCCTCACTGATCTGTCGCTCGCCAAGCTCTTCAACCCAGTGATTTCGCGGGCTGATGTCGCAGAAGGGTCGACCGGTCGCGGCATCCGTGTCATCGACCGATTGCAGGTACGGTTCCTCGCGGGCGTCGCGCCACGCGTCGCGAGGCGTTGCGGTGCGCCCGCCGCAGGACGAGGAATAGGGTGCGTCAACCGTGCGACCGGCATAGCGCAGGACCAGTCCGGCCGTCCCATCGATCGCCTGATTCACCAGTGGATGCTCCACGTCGACACCACCGTACACCTGATTGGTCACCGACGCCACCATGTGAAATCCGCTGGCGGGAACGGAAATTCCGTCGGGGGGCACGCGCACATACGTGTAGCTGCGCGCCGCAATGGCTTGTGCCTCCAGGGCCGGACGATCGGTGATCTGTCGCGTTCCGAGTTCGAGCGGCACGACACCGCGCAAATAGTCCTCGACCGCCAACCGGTTCACCACCAGCACACCGGTGTCCGTGGCGGAGAACCACAGCTCGCCACGATAGCGCTTGCCGTTGTACACCACGAAGCCCGCAGCCGTCGGCCGCGCCACGAACGGGCCGCTGCGCCACGGCGTGGCGTCATCGCCATCGCCACCCACACGCAGGAGTCCATTGCGTTGCTCGATGCGCCAGCCCTCGCCCCCCGCACCGCGCACGAGGGACTGCCGACCTCCCTGTTCATCAATCCGCCACGCGGTGGTCGCTGACAGCGCCGCCCGGGTGACGCCACCGGCCAGCGCGATGCGCGCCTGGCGATCGGTTACGTCCAAACGCCCGTGCTGCTCGCCTCCACTCACCTTCTCGTCCGACCCCACCGCGCGGCTTCGCGGCGCGCAAGTGACTCCAACAACAACCAGCGCGCACGCACGGCCCAGCACCAACCACCGGCGCCGGGCTTGCGGTCCCGTCATCGCCCGTAGCTTCCCACGGTCGAAGGCATCGCGCTCACCATTGG
>JBEBIR010000325.1:0-4643 GCA_040080315.1 Gemmatimonas sp. | reverse complement strand
GCAGCCGGCGCGTGCTACGGCATCGCTGCGCTGTTGTCGGTGGCGCGAACGGGCGTCGGTGATCCGCAAGCCGGCCAAACGGAAAACCTCGACACCGTGACGGCGGTGGTGCTCGGCGGCACCAGTCTGTTCGGCGGGCGCGGTCTCGTGCTGGGCACACTCGTTGGCGCGCTGATCGTGGGCGTCTTTCGCAACGGACTCACGCTGATGGGTGTCTCCTCCATCTATCAAGTCCTGGTGACCGGCATTCTGGTGATCGCCGCGGTCGCGCTCGATCAGTGGTCGCGCAAGCCATGACCGCCTCGGTGGTGCTTGAGGCGCGCGGACTGACCAAGCGCTTTGGCCAGGTTGTCGCGCTTGACGGAACCGACTTCGAAGTGCGTGCCGGCGAAATCATGGCGATCATCGGCGACAATGGCGCCGGCAAGTCCTCGCTGATCAAGGTGCTGTCCGGAGCGATGATTCCGGACAGCGGCGAGATACAACTCGATGGCGCCATCGTGCGTCTGCGCGATCCGCTCCACGCGCGCAGGCTAGGCATTGAGACCGTCTATCAGGATCTCGCGGTTGCACCGGCAATGACCATCGCCGAGAACGTGTACCTTGGACGCGAGGTGCGTCGCGCCGGGGTGGCAGGCCGCTGGCTTCGACTGCTGGATCATTCACGAATGCAGCGGGAGGCCATCGAGCACCTGCAGGCGCTCGATATTCGGGTGCAATCAATCACGCAGCCACTGGAGACGTTGTCGGGTGGGCAGCGGCAAGGTGTGGCTGTCGCGCGCAGTGCGGCCTTCGCCCGTCACGTGGTGGTTCTCGACGAACCCACCGCCGCGCTTGGTGTGCGAGAAGGCCGCACGGTGTTGGACCTGATACGTCGCATCCGTGATCGCGGTCAGTCGGTGGTGCTGATCAGCCACAATATGCCCAACGTCTTTGCCGTGGCCGATCGTATTCACGTGCAACGGCTGGGTCGACGCGTCGCGATTCTTGATCCTCGGCTCACCAGCATGTCTGACGCGGTGGCGGTGATGACCGGAGCCGCCGACCTCGCTATCGTCGACCGATAACGCCGTACGTCGTGGCCGTTCGCGTGCCCGGCTGCATGGCGATCCACACGCGCATTCCTTCGAGTCCGCGCAGCGGAGATGGCAGCAGGGGAATGTTCTTCCGACCCGATCCGTCGGTTAACGTCAGAAACGACCCGCGTCCGTCGGTCGAGAGCTTGCCATCGAAGGCCGGCACGCCATCCTTCGCGCGCACCAGAAAACTGGACACCACCACGTCACGCGGCGTGACCAAGACGCCCCGAATCACCAACTCCACTCCAGCCAGTCGGGACAACCCCGTTGTCGCCATCCCGCTGAGCGCGATGGTCCTTTCATCAGCGATCGGACGAAGCACCACTTGTTGTGGCTCGCTTCCAATCAGGGTGATGACACCGCGCACGGTGTCACCGATGGAACGCGCTGTGGCGCTGCCAGCGACCAAGCGCAACGCCTCGGCGCGGGCCATGGAGTCGCCACGCGCGTGGGCGCGCCGCGTCATGAGGTTGTCACCCGACGCGCGCGACGTCGCCCCAAGCCCTCTACCTGCCGCCGACGAGTCGCTTGCGGTCGCAAGGAGTCCGGCGCCGGCGAGCAGCGAATCCCCTCGGAGTCCGATCGAGTCGAGTCCTTCAACATCGCCGCTGATGGTCACGCTGTCGGAGGATCGGTTGCACGCCGACGCGGCAAGCATCGTGGCGAGACCAAGGGCCAGCGCCGTGACGGGTCGCGGCGCACGACACCGATTGATCATAGAGAGATGGGGCATCAGATGAGATGATGCAGTCCGGCAACCCGTTTCGGTAGCCATGCGGCGGGGCAATCGAGATTCCCACATCGGTGGGTGGAAATTTCCGAGCCGGGATTCAGCCCCATCGCGCGCGCGCCAGGCTGACCACATATTCCTGTTCCGATCGCTCCAAAACAGCACTGGCACGGGCAATTCGCGCGCTCCCAGCATGACTGTCACACCACCGGCACAACACGGTGACGATCCCCTCATCGAGGCGTCCACCTTTCGCAATGCTCGGACTCACGACGGACTCTCGCGCGACGCGCGATGACTGGAGCGACGATAACGCCCGCGGGCTTGCGTTCGCGGCACTAGGAGCTTGGTCCGACGCGGCCGACGCCTTCTCGAATGCCGTCGACGTCGCCACGGGTCAGGCCGACGTCGCGTCGCACGATGCGCTGGCCCTCGTCCTCAACAATCTCGCTCAAGCGAGTTTTCGTGCTGGCCGAGTCGACGACGGCATCCGCCATGCGCAGCGCGCCTGCTCGCTGCGCGCTGCACTGATCGGCGAAGACGCCATCGGCGTGGCGCGTGCGCGCGCCGATCTCGCGGTCATGCTGGGCAGCGTCGGTCGGGTCGAAGAGGGGTTGGGGCTTCTGAGTCGCGCCATCGCGGGAATTGAGCGCAGCGCTGGGGATGAGGATCTGCGCCTTTCGACCGTACTTGAGAATGCCGCGCGGCTGGCGATGGCGGCTGGGCAACCAGCGACGGCGGAACCGTACTTGATCCGCCTGCACGCGCTGCTCGCCGCCCATGAACTCCCTACCGACCCCGCCGACCTGCTGCTGGCGCGTATTGCCGCGTATCGACGTCGCGCAAGCGAGGAGCTCGTGTTTGAACTCGAACAGGACGTGGCCGAGTTCGATGATCAACCGCTTCGTGATGCGGTGCAGGTCACCGACCAGTTGCTGCGGTCAACGCCGCACAGCTCGCGCGCGATCACACCGGCGGCCGTTATCGCGTTCGACGACACCGCAACAACGATCGTGACGATCGTTGAATCTGAGCCATTGGTGAACGATGCCGCGCAGACTCCCGCGGCGATGGACACGGTGCTGCACGGCATCGAGATCAGCGACATCGCGGTGGGTGGAGACATTTTCGGGAACGCGACCTTCGATCTGGTTGACCTCGCACCGACCGCTCACGAGCGCGACGAAGACAGCGCGCCGCCGGTGTCGCACAACGTGCTCGGCTTCGTCGTGGAGTACGGCACACCCACCCTCGATCCGATGCCACCCGATCTGGTCGACATGGAGATTGTCGCACCTCCGGCATCGGTGCGTATTCCCACGCCGCCGCCAATGCGTGTGACTGAGCGAACGACGCCGCGAGGATCGCCGATCGTGATGCCATCGCCCGCGTCCAGTCATCGTGCCCAGACGCCACATGACGCGCCGCGGCTCACGCTGCACAACACTGACGACCTCGATCAGCAACGGCGTATCAGGCGGCCGAATATTCGCGCCGGTCGCGCCATGGTTCCGCGCAGTTCGCGCGGCATGTTGATCGCGGGTGCGGTCACCACCGCCATTGCTGCGGGGGTGGGTTGGCTGGTATGGGCCCGCGGGTTTTAGCTGTGTGTCGGTCCGGAGCGTGGCTCGCTGATGGAACAACAGACGGGAGAGGAAAGACGGGAGACGGGAGACCAAGACTAGGAGCGTCTGAGTCGCTAGTCTTCAGTCTTCTGTCTCCAGTCTGTTGTCCCACTATCGCCCGGTGATGAGGTCCATGCCGATTCCATGCTGATGGTGTATGGTCCGGCGACTCCAGCGATCCGGCAGTTTCTGCTTCAACTGGCCGGCCTTGGCGACTTGGCACGTGACGACGTGGTACAACGTCACGCGACATGTGCCACATCGCCCGCGTACATCTCCGCCGAGGTCACGCTTGGCGAAACGGTTGAATTCGCGGGTCGCACAGACGCGCGCGATGCGCTGGCCGGTCCCCTGCTGCAGCTCGTTCGCAATGGCGATGCGACACCCAATGATCTGGAACCGCTGACATCACTGGCGCCGATTGCTGAACCGGCATTGGCCGCACTGCTTGCCCTGCTCGTGGCGGACCTGTTGCCGTCAGACGTGGTGACGACGCTCTATGCGCCGTTCGCGGATGCCTTGCCTTTCGAGACGCTGGGTATCGGCGAGCGACGGACCCGATGAGCCTCGGCTAGGGCTCGCCTAGGACACCGTGTCGGCGCGTGGTTCTGCCGCGAGCGTGAACCGCGGAATCACCGCTTGGAACGACGAGCCGTCGTCACGCACAAACCGATACGTTCCTTCCATCCAACCCTGTGACGACTTGAGCACGCAGAACGAGCGATACTCGTGCACGTGTCCGGGCATCAGGTGCGGCTGCTCGCCCACCACGCCCTCCCCTTCCACGACGGTGTCTCCGGCGGCCTCATCGTGGATCAACCAGCGACGAGTTCGAAGCTGCGCGGCCTGATCACCGATATTCTCAATGCGAATGTGATAGGCGAAGACATACTGGGCCAGCATCGGATTTGAGCGTTCGCGCAGGTACCGCGGGCGCACCGTGATGCGGATGCCGGCGGTGATTCGATAGAAGAACGGCGAGCGCTCAACGGCCATCGGGACGACCTCGAGTGGAAGAACGGGACGGCGACGCACCGGCGGCCGTGTCTGAAAGCGATAACGAAACCGGCGGACTTTCAACCCCCGCGCGATTGAAGGCCCGAACGGTGACGCGGCTGGTACCAGCCGGATTGGGCACCGGAAACGTTCCCGCGCCGCCCGGCACCACAGCACTCGTCCATCCCGATTCGGTTCGCAACTGGACCAACC
>JBEBIR010000324.1:0-4654 GCA_040080315.1 Gemmatimonas sp. | reverse complement strand
CTCGGATGGTATGTCGTCGCACTCTTGCCCGGCGCGATTCGCGAACGCGATCTGCTGCTGGCGGGGGTCGCCGTTGCCATCGGCGTGTCCTGGATGCGCAGCGTGTCCACCGGGCGCCACCGCGCGCGCGAGAGAACCCGACGCCACGAGGTGCCGACACTGCGACTGGTCATGCCGCTGTTCGCGGCCTATCTCGCGCTGTCGTCATTGTGGCCACTGAACGAGGCCGACACGACGTGGCACGGCATGTGGTCACTGCTGCCGGACGGCGTGGCGAATTCGGCTTTGGTGTTCGTCGCACTCGAGCATGTGGCCGCGTTCACCCTCGTCGGCTACATCATCGCCGAATTTCACGGACGCGAGCTGGAGCACTATCACCAGATGGCGTGGCGGATCATCGCGTGGGGCGGAGGCATCTCGGCGCTCCTCGAGATCGCGCGAGGCTTTCATCCCGCCTATCACGCCAGCGCACTGATGTGGTGTTTCACCGTCGGTGCGGCCGTGTTGGGCGGATGGCTCTACCAATTGCAGCGCGATCACGTGCGGGCGCTGCTTGCGCGCCGCACGTCACCACGCGCTGCCAAGACGACTACTTTGTCCGATCCCGCCGCACGGGAACTCGCATTCCCTTGATCTTGGTGGCCTTGAGCGCCGCCACAATGTCGTCGGCGATCTCCTCGGGCACTTCCACGGTCGAGTAGGCGTCGGTGATCTGGATGGCGCCGATCGACCCGGCGTCGATCCCCACCTCATTCGCGATCGCACCCACCAGATCACCCGGTCGCATCTTGGCTTTGCGTCCCGCACCCACCCACAGCCGCGCTACGGCCCACTCGGGCGTGGCGTGCGCTTTCGCCGCCGGCTTTCCCGTTGGCTTTCGATCCGGGCGCGCTTCCGCGCGTGCGGTTGGTCGCGCCGCCGGTCGTCCGCCTGGACGTTCCGGACCCTTGTCACGGAAGAACGGACGCCGGTCATCGTCGCGAGCCGGTCGCTCCGGACGCGTCGTCACCGACGGGATATCCGCTTCATCCGACTCGTTCTGCGACTCCAACATCTTGATGGCCGCTGCCGCGACGTCCATCACGTCGAATTCCTCGGCCAACGACTCCACGATGCTGTGAAACGGCTCGAAGTCCCCCTCGAGAATCGCTTCGCGCAGGGACGCGCGCGCCAACTCGAGGCGACGCGACCGCAGATCGGCCACCGTGGGTACGGTCGCGATCTCGATGCGCTGTGACGTCAGCCGTTCAATGTTGCGCAACAGCCGATGTTCGCGCGGCTCGGCAAACGTAATGGCCACGCCCTCGCGTCCAGCTCGTCCGGTGCGTCCGATGCGATGCACGTACGATTCCGCGTCCACGGGCACATCGAAGTTCACTACGTGCGAAACGTGCTTCACATCGAGTCCGCGCGCCGCCACATCGGTGGCAATCAGCAGATCCGTCTTTTTCGCGCGAAACTTGTTCATCACGCGGTCGCGCTGGTCCTGCGACAATCCCCCGTGCAGCGCTTCCGCGCGCAGGCCGCGACCGATGAGCGTTTCGGTGAGTTCATCCACTTCGGTGCGTGTCCGGCAAAACACAATCGCCGACGTGGGATGCTCGAGGTCGAGCACGCGCGCCAGGGCGCTCATCTTGTGCGCGCGCGGCACCATGTACGCCACCTGGCGCACGCGGGCCGCCTCACCGTCCGGCACGGATTCGCGGTCGATCTTGACGATCACTGGATCGCGAAGCTGCCGTTGCGCGATGGACGCGATGCGGGGTGGCAGCGTCGCCGAAAAGAGCGCCGTCTGCCGAGTCTTTGGAGTTGCCTCGAGAATCACTTCAATGTCCTCGGCGAACCCCATGTCCAGCATTTCATCAGCTTCGTCCAGCACCACGGTCTTCAGCGCCCCCAACTGCAGCGTTCGGCGGCGCAGATGATCCATCGCCCGTCCCGGCGTGGCGATGACCACATCCACGCCTCGTTTCAGTGCGCGAATCTGGGTCTCCATGGAGGCACCACCATAGATGGCGAGCACCTGAACGCCAAGCGGCTTGCCATAGCGATGCACCGCTTCAGCCACTTGCATGGCCAATTCGCGTGTCGGCACCAGAATCAACGCCGTGGTGCGCTCAGTGGGACGTGCATCGGGCGTGACCCGATGCAATAGCGGCAGTGCGAAGGCGGCGGTCTTGCCTGTACCAGTCGCGGCCTGCGCCAGGACATCACGTCCTGCCATCAGCGGCGGAATCGCCGCGTGTTGAACGGGAGTCGGTTCCTCGTACCCGAGCGATGCAAGCGCATCGGTCACCCGAACGTCCAGCCCAAGCGAGGTGAATCCGCGATCGGGCGATTCGACTGGTTCGGTCACGTGGTCTGCAGGAGGTCGTCCATCAGCGAGAACACGGTATCTCGAGCGGTTTGATTCTTGAGCGCGCCAAACGTGATGGCCAGGCGATCGTTGTCGTCGAGCAGCTCGCGAGTACAGCCGTTCAAGGCATCACGCGCGGCGGCACGCTTCTCATCGGTCAACAAGGCAGACGCGCGCGGGAGAAATTCGATCTTGGGACCGCCACCACGCATCGGGCGAGCGGCCCAGAACACGGCGTTCGTGCCGACGCGCTGGAAACTGACGACGCCGGATGCGGATTCGTCGGTACGAAACTGCAATTGCTCGGGACGTGCGAGACTCCACTCGATGAGTGCGTCCAGCACAGCGGTGTAGCGGGGCCGATCGGAGCCTGCGGTATCCCGGTTCATCGCGGTGATGAACGCGTCGCGGGCGATTGGCAACGTACGGGTCATGAAACCCTCCTTTAGTCTTATAAATCTAGCGGGTCTGGGGCCTCCAATGTCCCGAGGGAGCCCCCGCCGGGCACATCCGGACACCTATTTTTCGGAATATGAGCCCGATCCAGCAGTCATTGCCGTTCGAAATCCGTCGATCGCCTGTGCAGGGCCTGGGCGGTTTCGCGACACGTCACATTCCTGCTGGCACACGCCTGATCGAATATGCGGGCGAGCGGATCACACCGTCGGAATCCGACGCGCGGTACCCTGACCTGCCGGGCGCGCGTCACCATACCTACTTGTTCGCGATCGACGACGCCGTGGTGGTCGATGCGTCGGTCAATGGCAACGAGGCCCGCTTCATCAATCACTCATGTGCGCCCAACTGCGATGCCGTCATTGAGGACGGTCGTATCTGGATCGAAACGCTGCACGATATCGAACCGGGTGAGGAGTTGGTGTACGACTACGCGTACATCCTGGCCGAGCGTCATACGCCGGCGGCGAAGCGACGCTACCCGTGCCACTGTGGAGCGATTACGTGCCGCGGGACGATCCTGGGCCGAAAGCGCTGACGGGCCACCCGCGTGCCCACGCAACCTGACCTCCCTTTCCGCGCCACGGTTGACAGCGTTGCCGCACGCCCTTGCGTAGCACTACGCGCACGCGATTCGCCTGTGCCCGGTCACACTCTCGGAGGTTCCATGCGGTTGTGTTTCGCTACAGTGGTAGTTCTCATCGCGAGCGCCTCCGTCGGCTGCGCACGCGCCAAGTCGGAGCCATCCGCACCTGCGCCCGTCGCCGCCCGACCGCAGCCTGGAATTGCCGGTGCGCCTGGCGCCGCACCCGGTGCCCCTCGTCGCGCTCCCGCACCACCGAACTGGGAACGTCAGGACTCGGTGCGTCGCGCGTTAGTGGCCGAAGTGCTGCGTTCAGTGGCGGGTCGCGAAAATGAGCCCGCCGGCAAGGTCTTCAAGAGCGTGCAACTGAACAAGCACATGCCAGTCAAGGAGTTTCTCGCGATGATGAATGAACAATACGGTCGCAGCGTGGGCGCCAGCTGCACCGGTTGTCACGCCAGCACCAACGTGGCCGGCGTCTTGAAGGTGGACTATGCCAGCGATGAGCCGAAGAAGAAGCAGATCGCTCGGCAGATGGAACGCATGACGCAGGAGATCAACAAGCACCTGTCGAAGGTGAAGGAACTCGACCAACCCTACGTCCGGACGTCGTGCGTCATGTGTCATCGGGGTGCCGAACACATGCCCAATACCATGGAACCGCTCAAGAATTCGGAAACGCCACCAACGCGAAAGCGATCCTGACCGCTACAGTGCCGGCGGGTGTGCGACGGTGCGCTCACTGCGCACGTTGCCCGTATTGAGTGTGCCGGCGGGTTCGAACAACAGCACCTCAACTTCCTCTTCGGCAACCGGTCGATGCTCGACGCCGCGCGGCACGATGAGAAAATCGCCGGCCTCCAGCACCACCGTGCGGTCGCGAAACTCCATGGAAAAGCGACCGCGGTGCACGAGGAACATCTCATCCTCGCTCTCGTGGTGGTGCCAGATGAAGGCACCTTGGAACTTCACCAGCTTCACCTCCTGACCATTGAGCGAACCCGCGATGCGTGGCTGAAAGTGCGCCGTGATGCGGGCAAACGCGTCGGTCAGGATCACTTTGCTCGGCGCCGACGCCGGTCCAATTGGCCGCGCCATGACGCGATCGTGCTGCACCTCGGTACCCATGTGAAACACCGCGCTGCCGACATCGACAAACCCGCATTTCTCGTAAAAACGAATCGCTCGCGGGTTCTGCTCCCAGACGCCTAGCCACAGGGTGCGAGCGCCGCGCGACTGCGCCGTCTCGATGCACGCGT
>JBEBIR010000323.1:0-4667 GCA_040080315.1 Gemmatimonas sp. | reverse complement strand
GCGGCCGCCGGCGACTCGGTTGCGCGCAAGTCGGCGCTGGACGAACTCGCGGCGCGTCGTGCGGCCCTGGATTCCGCCTTCGCGGACAGCATCGGCGGTGCTGCAGGGACGGTGCGCGCACCGATGACCCGTGCCGACAGTGCCAAGGCGGACAGCGCACGTCGCGCGCGTGCGGATTCCGCGCGACTGCGGCCACCAACGGTGCCACCAGCTCCGCGTAGCAGCGGACCGCCGCCCGCGGCAGAGTCTCGCTGATGGCGGCGCCAGCACCGCAGTCCGGACTGGCGTCGGGGGCGCGCGCGTTCCTGGGCTTTGCCTTGCTGATTGCCGCGCATTTCGCCATTCGACCGTTGTTTGCTTCGCGGGCCAACGTCGACTTCCTGCTGATCGCGATCCTCTTCTCCGCGGTGCGCCTGCGTCCGGGTCTTGCCGCGGTGCTGGGGCTCGCGGCCGGACTCATGGTCGATGCGCTGGCGCCGTCAGCCTTCGGTGCGGCGGCAGTCTCGCTGGTGGCGGTGGCGTTCGCCGCCAGCCGGGTCAAGGCGGTGTTCTTCGCTGATCATGTCGCACTGACCGGACTGTTCGTGTTCGTCGGGAAGCTGTGCTTTGACGCGCTGTACGCGGGCGTGAGCGGTGGGGTGAGGGGCATTCCGCTCGTCGTGCAGTTGTTGCTCTGGACGCCGCTCTCGGCCGCGCTGACGGCACTCGTGGCAGTCTTGCTGTTGACGCTGTTCCGACCCCTGTATCGGCCAACCGCGGGGTGAGGCGGCCATCGTGAGCTATCATCCGAACGAAGTGTTGCGGCGCGCGCGGATCGCGCGCGGCCTCCTGTTCGTGGTGTTCTTCGCGCTGGGTGCCGCGTTCTTTCGAACGCAAGTGTTACAGAATGCGCAGTACGCGCTGCAGTCGGAGAACAACCGATTGCGTGAAGTGCCGCTGCCCGGGGCGCGCGGGATCATCTACGACCGCAAGGGCGAGATCATCGCGGAGAATCTCCCGGGATATCGCGTGATGATTCTGAGCCCCACGGAAGATTCGCTGCGTTCGGCGCTGGCGACGCTGGCGAAGATTGTCCCCATCGATTCGGCGCAGCAGGAATTGGCCGTGGGTCGCTTTCGCCGCGCCCCGCAGAGTCCGGCCGTGATATTCAATGACGCGTCGTTTCAGGTGGTGTCGGTGCTGGAAGAGCGGCGCGTGGAGTTTCCGGGGCTGATCATCCAGAGTTCGCCAAAGCGATACTATCCCGACGCGGAAGCGATGGCGTCGTTGATCGGATACACCGGTGAAATCTCCGAGCGGGAGCTCGCACTCCCGGCATACGACGGATACAAAGCTGGCCAGCAAGTTGGTAAGCAAGGCTTGGAGAAGCAGTATGAAGAGCGGTTGCGCGGCCGCGAAGGCCGTCGCTATGTGGAAGTCGATGCGCGCAATCGCGTGGTCCGGGACAATGGGGTGCGACCGGAGGAGGTCGCCGAGGCGCCACCGCCGCTGCGCACCAACATCGACCTCGATCTGCAGCGCTATGCGCACGAGTATTTCGGTGATTCCCTGCGCGGTGCGCTGGTGGCGCTCGACCCGAAAACGGGCGGTGTGCTGGCACTCTACAGCGCGCCATCGTACGACATCAATCGATTCATCGGCGGTGTGCCGCCCAAGTACTACGCCAGCCTGCTCGCTGATCCGAAACATCCGCTGTTGAATCGCGCGTTGCAGGGATTGTACGCGCCGGCCTCCACGTGGAAACTGGCGACCGCGGTGATCGGTCTGCAACGCGGTCTCGTGACCATGGCCACGCATATGCAGCAGCCGTGTACGGGTGGCTACTACTACGGACGCGTGTTCAAGTGCTGGGACAAGAAGGGACACGGTGACCTCACGCTTGCACAGGCCATCGCGAAGTCGTGCGACGTGTACTTCTACCAACTCGGCCTCAGGATTCAGTTGACGAATCTGCTGGCCGGCGGCGTGAAGCTCGGATTTGGCGAACGCAGCGGCATCGATCTGCCCAGCGAGTATCGCTCCATCTGGCCGGAAGGCATCGAGTACTTCAACAAGAAGTATGGGAAGAGCGGGTGGAATCCATCCGTGGTCCTGAGTTTATCGATTGGTCAGGCGAACAATTCGCAGACGCCGCTGAACATGGCGCGTTTCTACACCGCACTCGCGACTGACGGTGCGGCGGCGCAGCCGCAGATCGTCGCCCACGAGCCGGTGCGCACGCAGATTCTGAATCTCGACAAGGAAAAGCTCGAGGGACTGCAACTCGCGCTGGCCGATGTGGTGTCTCGCGGCACCGCCGCCGGTGCGCAGATTCAAGGGTTGCTGATCGCGGGCAAGACGGGCACGGCACAGAATCCACCGCATCCGGACAACGCCTGGTTTGTGGGATTCGCCCCGGTGGACAATCCGAAGATCGTCGTCGCTGTCCTGATTGAAGAGGGACTGCACGGTTCGGCGGCGGCCAAGGTCGCGACGAAAATGATGGAGCGCTTCCTGAAGACCAAGGGTCTCACCCTCAACTCGGTGACGAACGACTAGTGGCCCTCCCGCTGCGTCGACAAGGGGTCGACTATCCCCTCCTGATTCTCGCGCTGCTGTTGACGACCTTCGGCATTGCGATGGTCTTTTCGGCTGGTCAGACCGATGCACCCGGCTTTGTCGCGCATCTGTGGAAACGACAGCTGGGATTTTTCGGCGTGGCGCTGGTCGCGTGTCTGGTGGTATCGCGCGGATCCGTGCGACTGCTTGAGTGGAGTGCCTGGCCGCTGTATCTCCTCAGTTGCGGGCTGCTGGTGCTCGTGCTGTTCGTCGGCACCGGCGCCGGGACGGCCGCGAGCGTCAAAGGATGGCTCACCATCGGCGGCGCGCGCATCGGACAACCGGCCGAGCTGGCCAAGCTTGCCACCACGCTGATGTTGGCTCGCGTGCTCGCCGCGCAGCGAGACAATCCGCGTGCCTTGGTGGAACTGTGGCGACCACTCCTGGTAGTTGGCGTGCCCTGGATGCTGGTCATGCTCCAACCCGACCTGGGCACCGGTATCGTCTTCATCGGCATCTTCTTCGCCATGCTGTTCTGGGCTGGTGTCAGTTGGCCGGTGCTCCTCATGTTGGCCAGTCCTGGCATCAGCTTGATTCTGGCGTTCAGCACCGGCGCGTGGGGCGCGTGGTTCTTCTTACTGTGCGCGTTGATGCTGTGGTATCGCCCGTATCTGCTTGAGGGTGTGGCGCTGATGGTGGCGAATGTTGCCATGGGGATTGTCGCACCCATCCTCTGGGACTCGCTCAAACCGTATCAGCGCGGCCGCCTGTTGGTGTTTCTCGATCCGACGATCGATCCGCGAAACGCCGGCTATCACATCATGCAGTCGAAAGTGGCGATCGGTTCCGGCGGCCTCACCGGCAAGGGCTTCACCCTCGGCAGTCAGAAGCGGCTGCAATTCCTGCCCGAGCGACATACGGATTTCATTTTTTCCGTGGTCGGTGAGGAACTTGGTTTTATCGGCGTCACGGTCGCGCTCTCGTTGTTTCTCGCACTGTTTCTGCGCAGCACGCGCGTGGCGACACGCGCCAACGACGCCTTCCCGAGTTTGCTGGCGTTTGGCTTGGTGTCGGCGTGGGTCATTCACGTCACGATTAACGTGGGCATGACACTCAGCCTGATGCCGGTGACCGGTATTCCCTTGCCGTTCTTCAGCTATGGCCCTTCCTTCCTGCTGGCGAGTTGGATTTCCGTGGCCGTGCTGTTGCGAATTTCCGCCGAGGGTCGCGGCTTGCCGGATGCGATGGGCCTGTAGCGTTGTCGATGCACTATCTTTTCGGCATGTATTCGGTCACAAAATGATCTGATGGGCCTGAGAACACGCAAGGCCTAGCCACCGGGTGACTGATCTTCGATCTTACGCCGTCTATGGCTTGGTTCCGGAAGGAGAAAAAACCGCGACAGCCGCGGCGCGAGCGGCTCGAAATCCCACCGGACACGTGGGAGAAATGCGAGGCGTGTGGGCACACCGATATCCGCGACAAGTTCTTGCGGAATTTCAACGTGTGTCCGGAATGCGATTTCCATCGTCGGCTCCGCGCATGGGACTATGCGAGCATGCTGCTGGATGAGGCGTCGATCATGGAGATCGGAGGCGAGCTGCGCTCGGTTGACCCGCTTGGCTTCCCGGACTATCCCGCGCGTCTCAAGCGCGCACTGGCCAGCGCCGGTGACAGCGATGCCATCCTGACGGTGACCGGACTGATGGAAAGCCTGCCGGTCGGCATCGGCATCATGGACTTTGCGTTCATGGGCGGCTCGATGGGATCGGTGGTAGGCGAAAAGATCGCCCGTCTCGGTCAACGTTCGCTGGAGAAGAAGCATCCGCTGGTCATCATCGCCGCGTCCGGTGGTGCGCGTATGCAGGAAGGCGTGCTATCGCTCATGCAGATGGCCAAGGCTGCGGCCGTGCTCTCGCAACTGGCTGAGCGACGAATCCCGTACGTGTCGATTCTGACCAACCCGACGACCGGCGGTGTCAGCGCCAGCTTCGCGATGCTGGGTGATTCAATTCTTGCTGAGCCGGGCGCGGTGATCGGGTTCGCGGGACCGCGCGTGATCAAGCAGACGCTGGGACAGGACCTGCCTGAGGGATTCCAAACCGCTGAGTTTCTGGTTGACCACGGCA
>JBEBIR010000322.1:0-4670 GCA_040080315.1 Gemmatimonas sp. | reverse complement strand
TCGCGAATCGTTTCGCCCTGAATGTAGGGCATCACGTAGAACAGAAATCCGTCGGCCGAACCGCTGTCGAAGAGCGGCAGAATGTGCGGATGGCTCATCGCGGCCGTGGTCTTGATTTCAACCACGAAGCGGTCGGCGCCGAGCACTGCTGCGAGTTCGGGCTTGAGCACTTTGATCGCGACCTTGCGATCGTGCTTGAGGTCTTCGGCGAGGTAGACGGTGGCCATGCCGCCGGCGCCGAGTTCGCGCTCGATGCGGTAGCGATCGGCGAGTGCCGCGGAGAGACGGTCGGCGGGGGCTGTCATGCGGGAGAAGATACCGCCGGACGTTCAAACGACAATGAAACTCGCCGTCCGCGAACAGCGCAGACCGCGAACGGCGCAGCCCGCCGCTATTTGCGCCCGGCGGCAGCAAGCTTCGCGCGGATCTCCTCGCCCCAGTTGGAGACGAGCATCAATCCACGGACGCGCGAGGCACTTTCGAAGCGCGCCAGAATGACGCGCTTGCCGTCGGGTGCGACATCATAGTTCGGAAAGCAGCACGATCGCTGATAGTCCGCGTCAGTGCGCACGGTTTCGCGCGACAGCACGGCGAATGACGGACTCGTGCGCAGCCTGGCGGCTCGCAACACGTCGCCCTCCCAATAGAACAGCGTCTTCCCGTCGCGCGCCCAAACCGGATCGCTTGCGGTACCCTCTGAGACGATCCACTTCCCGGCGCTCGCGTCAGGATACGGACGGACCGTGACTTCGTCGTGCCCCGATTCCGTTGACACGTACGCGATGAAGCGACCATCGGGCGATGGCGTGGCGCTGCGTTCATCCCAGTCGGCGCGCAACCAGGGAACCGCACTGCTCGAATCTCCACGCATAGTGAGTACGAACAGGTCGGAACTGTTCGCGGCCTCGCCGCGCATCGATCCGCGCGCGAGCAGCTTGCCATCGGCCAGCCACCCCTGGGGTGCGACGACCATTGAATCGCGGAACAGCTGCCGCGGTGAACCCGAGCCGTCGGCGGCCATCTCGAATCCGTCAAAGCCGAGCGTCCATCTGCTCGCTGAATCGCGAGCCCTCGAGGTAAAAGTGATCGACCGTTCGTCGGCACTCCAGAACGGATCATATCCACGCCAGTCATTCGGAAGGATCATCGTGTTGGCCCCCAAGTTGAGGTCCGCCACAAAGATTCTCGCTTGATCGCCTGTAGTAACGCCGTATACGACGCGACGTCCCGCGCGATCGAGTTGCACTCCGCGAATCACGCCGCCCGGCACGGACAACACGCTGGGTGTGCCGCTCCCGCCCACCGAGTAGAGTCGCCCCGCTGCGGCGCGGCGGTCGCTGAAGATCGCGACGCCATTTGACGACACGTCTCTAGTCAGGGGCTCACCGGCGAGTGTGACAACCGGACCGGACACCGTGCGCGACCGCGCATCGAATGCCTGCGCCACCACGTCCTGCCCGATGTTGTAGACGAGCATCCCCGGTTCGACAACGTGTGCATCTCGCCCTTTCACGACGGTCTGCACCTTCCGTGATGCGAGATCGAGCGCGCGCACCTCCAAATCGGCTCCGCGTACGCTGCCCGCTGAGAAGAGCACGGCCTTGCCGTCAGGCAGCAGCCGAGGCGTCGCAATGGACCCTGTCGGACGATCGGCGGACAAGGCGAACAGCGTATCGGCGCGTCCGCCCGATGCGGGGATTCGCAGCAACGCGCGGTCGCTGGCGATAAGAATGTGCCCGTCCATGCCCCAATATGCACTATTCCGTAGGAGCGCCGTGCCGATCCGTGCGAGCAGCACCGGCGGGCTCCCGATGGGCGACGACAGCAACACAGAATCCCCGATGCCGACCAGCACGATGCCCGAGCCGTCCGGTGCGAGGGCAATCGCACGCGAACGTCCGTCTGTGACGAGAGCCAATCGGAAGTCCACGCCGTCCGTTGCTCGAACGTACACGGGTCGCGTTCCATCACTCGATGTTCCGAGTATCGCGATGGTGCGACCATCGTGCGATATGACCGGAGGACGCACCGAGATCACGTTGGCGCTGTCGGGGAGCAGCACCATGCCGCGAGTGACAACCGGCGGAGACCCCACGCGGGTGTTGTTACGCAGCAGCGCCCACGCCGCGACGAGCGTCGAGAGCACCGCCACGGCCGCCAGTGCGCCGATGGTGCGGCGCGAGGTGCTTTCGCGCTGCGCTGTGCCGGTCGCTTTCGCATGATGCTCTATCGCGCTTGCGCCCTTGAGCTGCGCGGCGAATTCGTTGACCGTCGCCTGCCGATCGGCGGGAAGCTTGGCGAGCGCCGTGAGCACCGCCGACTCCACATGCCGCGGAACCGTATCGCGCACCGACGTTGGACGCGTCGGGCGTTCGGTGAGCACCTTCGCGACAATCGCCTGTACGCTCACACCCGTGAAGGGCGCTTCGCCGGTGAGCATCTCGTACGTCACCGCGCCCAACGCGTATACGTCGCTGCGCGCGTCGATCGTGCGCTCACCCATCGCCTGCTCGGGGCTCATGTATTGCGGCGTGCCGAGTGAAAGCCCCGTTTGCGTCATGCGCGCACCGCCCGCCTGTTGCACGGCGAGCGCTATGCCGAAGTCGGCCACCAGCGCGTGACCACCCTGCAGCAGGATGTTCTCTGGCTTGATGTCGCGATGAATGATCCGCTGACCGTGCGCATACCCCAGCGCATCAGCGACTTCGCTCGCGATGGACACGGCGTCACCAATCGGCAGCTGCTGTTCGCGCGTGAGCCGGTCGCGCAACGTCTCGCCGGTCACGAACGGCATGACATAGTACAGCAGACCATCCGCCGCGCCGCTGTCGAGCAGCGGCAGCACATGCGGATGCTGCAACTTCGCCGTGGTCTTGATCTCGCTCAAAAAGCGCTCGGCGCCTAACGCCGCACCGAGATCCGGGTGCAGCACCTTGATGGCGACATCGCGCTCGTGCTTGAGATCATGCGCGAGAAACACGGTCGCCATGCCGCCGGCGCCGAGTTCGCGCACAATGCGGTAGCGATCAGAAAGCGCGGTGCGAAGCCTCTGGGCCGTGCCGCTGTCAGAGTTCACGAGTCCCTCATTCGTCGCGCGAGGTATCGGAATGTCATGGTTGGCGAGTGCCCCGGTCGAGCAGGCGCTCGCTCCCCGAGGACTGCTCGCGCAGATAGAGTCCGTTCACGCCCTCGATGTTCTTCGTGTGCACCAGCCACTGGCCATCGGGCGACAACCCGCGGTCGCGCGTGAGACGGCTCGCCTCCTCCGGATCGAGGATGCGGGTCTCCTTTCCGTCAGGTGTGACGCTGACCAGTCGCTGAGCCTGCGTCCGGCGGCGTATGGCGTCTCGTGGCGCTTCGTTCGGCAGTATCTCTATCACGGGCGCCTCCGTAAACACGACGCGCGCTCCGTCCAGGGTCCACCGCGGGTCTTCATTGCTCTTCGTCAAATCACCCAGTGACCGCCGGTCCGAGCCATCCGCGCGCATGACAACGACTCGATATTGGTTCGAGGGGCGCCGATCTTGGGCCGCGAAGAGGAGCCAGCGACCATCCGGTGAATAGGCCGCGAGGAATCCATTCGTCGTGCCCGGCAGAGACCCGACCTCACGGCCGTCCGGGGTCATCCGGTGCAACTGTCTCACGCTATCCCGAATCGACGTGTACACGAGGAAGCGACCGTCCGTGGACCAGTTGGGCTGTTCGCCCAAGGACCCGCTGGGCGTCAGCCTCCTCAGGCCGGAGCCATCCGGCCGGATGGTATAAACGGCGGCCTCGCCATCTCGGTTGGATTCGAACGCGATGGTGCGGCCGTCTGGCGCCCACGATGGGACCGAGTAGTAGATGGCGCTGGCGGCTCGCTGCGCGAAAAGTGACGTGGACACGGTGCCGGCCAGCAGAAGTGCCCACGCGGCCTTGGTCGCTACTCGTGCGATGATCATTGGGCGCTCCCGCGCGTTCTCGTGTCCATGGACTTTAGGCCTGCCACCCTGCGAGCGGGCTGGCCGCGTTCTGCTGCAAAGGCTCAAGTAAATTAGCTGTGAACGGAGCGGTGCGGAGCACCGCGCAGTTACACAGCGTACCGCGCAGCCTTTGACTGCAGCAACGCTCGTTAGAAGCGCGCTGCCGGCGGCCCCGCAGGTCGCGGCGCAGAATTCTGGTGCCCATCCCAGCGATAGCGACAGACGTCCGGGGCGACGTCGATCGCTAACGCCTCGGGTGACCCGCCTACGATGTCGACTAGCTGAAAGCCGGCCCGCTCGACGGTGCGGCGCGATGCGATGTTGTCGGGTGCGATGAGAATCCAGAGCGGCGACAGCGCGTGTTCGCGCGCGAGCTCCTGGATGAGCCGCACCGCGCGCGTCGCATGCCCTTGGCGCTGATGAGCGTGATCGACAGCATAGCCTGCGTGGCCAACTGCGCGAAGGACTCTGTCGCCTTGTGTGATGCGCAGATGGATGCGCCCGACGCGCACGCCATCGCGGCGTCGGTGAATCGCGAAACGATATTCCGGTGCGCTGGCGATGAACTGCGCGGCGCTCGACCGCGCCGCGGCATCAGCTGGGCCGAGGATGCGCAAGAGTCGCAACTCAATGACGTCATCCTCAAGCGTCGGTGGTGGCGGCAGCGCGGCGTCCGAGTTCTGCGAGGGCATCGACGAATGAGGGATC
>JBEBIR010000321.1:0-4692 GCA_040080315.1 Gemmatimonas sp. | reverse complement strand
CAGTGTCACCGTCGAAGTGGGGGGACAGCAGCCTCTGTCCGTCAACGTGCGGGATGGAAGCGGCAATCCGCTGAATGGACGAAACGTGCAATGGCTGTCGTCGGCACCTGCCATTGCGTCGGTCACGGCATCCGCGAACACACTGCAGGCAACCGTGCAGGCGATAGCACCCGGAACGGCCATTATTTCGGCGACCAGCGAGGGTGTGTCGTCCACGTCGCACGTCACGGTAACGGCCTTGGCCGCTGCAGACGTCGCCATTGTCGATGCCCGATGGACACAGGGCGTTCAGCAGGCGAACGGGGCGATCCCGATGATCCTTGACGGCAACGCCGCCGTGCTCAACGTGCTCCTCTCCACCAACGTCGCGAATCGCGCGCCGGGTCAGTTGGTGTTGACGCTGAGTGACGACCAGGGCGTCACGGTGCGATCGGACACGCTCGCGCCGCCGTCGTTGAGCGGCGCGTCGACCTACGAGCAGCCGAGTGCGCAGTTCCTGCTGCCAAGGGCGGCGGTGCGCGCTGGGCTCCGGTGGCAAGTGCGTCGCGATCCGCGCGGTGTCGCCCTCGATGCGAACCGATCCAACGATGCGTTTCCTCAGGCGGCGCCGGCACTGCTGGCCACGACGGCGCTGCCAATCATGCGCGTCCGCTTTGTGCCGATCGTGCTCAGCGCGCACCGCGACGCGACCGGCAACGTGTCGATGGACAATCTCGACACATACCTGCCAACCCTGCGACGCACGTTTCCCTTGGGACAGTTGGCGACATCGGTAGGCGCACCGCTGGTGTCATCCGCGACATTTGGCACGCCGCCAACGGGTGGCGGCGAGGGCTTTTGGTTGCAGGTGTTGCAAGACCTGGATCTCGCGCGAGTCGCGGACACCTCATCGCATGACACGTATTGGATGGGTGTGGTGCGTCCGCCGGTTGGCTTCACGTTTGCCACGTTCGGCGGGTTCTCGTATGTCCCAACGTCGCTCTCGTCCGTGGCGCGCGGAACCCGGACCTCCACGGTCGTTCAGACGGGCTGGTTCTCCAATCAGGGACAGTCTGCCGATCTCGTCGCTCACGAATTGGCACATAGTCTGGGTCGTCGACATGCGCCCTGCGGCGGCGCAACCGGTGTGGACCCGGCCTTCCCTGTGCCGAACGGCGTGATCGGTACCGTGGGCCATGATGTCTTCAGTTGGTCGAGCGGGCTCACGTCGAGTGCGGCGTCGCGTGCCGCCACGACTGGTGACCTGATGGGCCACTGCTTCCCGCAATGGGCGAGCCCGTACACGTACGCGGGGTTGCTCGCCGCGCGACTCAGCAGTGTGCCGCCCGCCATTCACGCGCCGCTTATCGCGCCGAGTCGCCGACAACACGTCATCGTCGTCCGCGGCCGCATCGCGCGCTCACGCCTGACCCTGCTCCCCAGCGTCGCGATCGACGGCTTCCCCACCGACGGTTCGTTCGGTGCCTATCGTGTAGAACTGCTTGACACGCACGGACGTGTCGTCGCGACGCATCGCGTCGACCCTGTGCATGTCGATCATTCCGGCGATGCGACGCTGGTGGCCGCTGTGCCGCTCGACGAACTGGCGGCCGGAACACTGACGACGGTGCGGATCGTGGGCCCGGACGGCGTACCGACGACGTACAAGGCTTCGCCTACACCGTCTATCGCGGCATCGTCCCACGGTTCATCAGCCGCAACGGTAGAACTGAGCGCCGACGGTCGCCTGTCGGCCGTGTGCCATGGTACGGAGTTCACCGCGATCGCCGTGCAAGACAACGTGTCGGGTGCCTTGCTCGCGTCGGCCAGCGGCAATCGCGTGGCGGTGTTTGCGCGCAAAGACGCCGTGGTCGACATTTCGTGCAGCGACGGTGTTCGGTCGCGTCGAAGCACGTTGGTGCGGGTCACCCCTTCGCTTCGATGACTTCAACCTTGACGCAATCCATGCCTTCTCTCCAGTCCCGCATGCGAGCGATCGTGGGCGCGACGGCATTGATGGTTGCCTCGGCCGGCGAGGCGCGCCTCGACGCGCAATCCGCTTCGGCGACGGTCGATCTCCCACGCCTGTCTGAACAGCAGTCCAACACCACGCAGCTCATCCAGTCAGTACACGCGGTGAACGACCGTGTGGTCTGGGCCTCGGGTCACGGTGGAGTGGTCCTACGGACACTCGACGGCGGCACCACGTGGACGCTGCGTCCCACACCGGCCGGCGACTCCATTCAGTTTCGCGATGTTCACGCGTTGAATGCCGACACCGCATGGATCATGTCGGCTGGGAACGGCACGGCGTCGCGGATCTATCGCACGCTGAATGGCGGCGCGTCGTGGACCTTGCAGTTCATCAATCCCGATACGGCGGCGTTCTACGATTGCCTCGCGTTTCTCGACAGCAAGACTGGTGTCGCCTACAGTGATGCGTCGAACAAGCGCACGATGATCCTGCGCACCGAAGACGCGGGTACCACGTGGGGGCTGCTGGCACCAAACGCAGTGCCCGCACCGCTACCTGGTGAAGGCGCGTTCGCGTCGAGCGGACTGTGCGTGGTCGCCCCTGACGCGAACACCGCGTTCATTGCCACGGGCTCACCCGGTGCACGGCTGTTTCGCAGTCGTGATGCGGGAAAGACGTGGATCGTGGAGAACACGCCGTTCGTGCGCGGTCCGGTGGCCGGTCTGACTGGCATGGCGTTCAAGGATCCGATGCGCGGTATCGTTGTCGGTGCAAATATCGAGCGACTGCGAGGCGACACCTCACGGTCCGTGGTGGGTGTGACGGACGATGCGGGGCGCACCTGGACCATGCGGTCGCGACCGCCACTGCCGGGCGCGTTGTCAGGCATCGCCTGGGTGCCTGGCGCCGGAGACGATGTTGCCGTTGCCGTCGGATTTGGCGGTGCGTTCGTCACGCCGGATGCTGGCCGCACATGGCGCGCGATCAGCGATCAGTTGTTCACCGGTGTCGCTGCCGTTGGCCGAACCGCGTGGATTGCGGGCGGCGGCGGTCGTATCACGCGACTGGACTGGTAGGTCTTGTCGTCATGGCAATAGACCGTTCACATAACGCCCTCACTTCCCTTCTCATGCGATTCCAGAATCTCTTCGTGACGTCACTCGCGCTTGGCCTCGCCGCCTGCGCCGGTGACAAGGCTCCCATCGCTGCATCCAATGGTGCCGACAGCGCGGCCATCGCGCCGGCGCTCGCCGCGATCACCGCCGAAGGTCTCATGGCGCACACGAAAGACCTCGGCGACGATTCGCTTGAGGGTCGCGGACCTGCCACGCCGGGCGAAGACAAGACCGTGGCGTACCTCATGAATCAGTTCAAGCAGCTTGGACTGACGTCAGGCAATCCCGATGGCTCATTCGTGCAGGAGGTGACGCTGCTTGGCATCACGGCGCATCCCGAAGCGTCGTTTACCGTGGGCGGTCGTGTCATTCCGCTCGCCTTCCCCACCGACTACGTGGCGGTGTCGCGGCACGACAAACCCGCCATCGACGTAAACGCAGAAATGATATTCGTTGGCTACGGTGTGGACGCGCCGGAGTATGGATGGGACGACTACAAGGGCGTGGACGTGAAGGGCAAGGTGCTGGTGATGCTCGTCAATGACCCGGCCGTGCCCGACCCCGCTGATCCGACCAAGCTCGACCCCTCGATGTTCAAGGGAAATGCGATGACGTACTACGGTCGCTGGACATACAAGTACGAAATCGCATCGGCGAAGGGCGCGGCGGGCGCCATTCTCATTCACGAGACCGAACCGGCCGGCTATCCGTACGAGGTGGTGAGTGGCAGTTGGGGACGCGAGAACTTCGATATCGCGCAGCCTGAAGCCACCAACACGCGCATTCAAGTCGAATCATGGATCACGCAACCGCGCGCGGAAGAACTGCTCAAAGCGGCGGGTCAGGATTTCGCGCAACTGAAGGCCGCGGCAAAGAAGAAAGACTTCAAACCCGTACCCTTGGGCGCATCGGCCAAGTTTCATCTGCGCAACGACACGCGTCGCGTCAAGTCACGCAACGTCGTCGCGACCCTTGAAGGCAGCGACGCGTCGAAGAAGAGTGAGTATGTCATTTACACGGCGCACTGGGATCATCTGGGTCGCGACACGACGATCAAGGGCGACCAGATTTTCAACGGCGCGCTGGATAACGCATCGGGATGCGCCACGCTCCTGCAGCTGGCCAAGGCGTACACGTCGCTGCCCAACCGCCCGCCGCGCTCGGTGATGTTCATTGCGCTCACCGGCGAGGAGAAAGGATTGCTCGGTGCCAAGTACTTCGCCGAAAACCCGCTGGTGCCCCTCAATCAGGTGCTGGCCAACATCAACATGGACGGCTTCAACCAGTGGGGTCGCACCTCCGATCTGGTGGTCGTCGGATCGGGAAACAGCACCTTGGAAGACGTCCTGGGCGACGTACTCAAGCCGTTGGGGCGCACGCTCTCAACGGAGCCGGAGCCGGGTAAGGGCTACTACTTCCGGTCAGATCATTTTGAGTTTGCGAAGCAGGGCGTGCCGGCCCTCTACCTTGAGGCCGGCACGCAGTTCATTGGCAAGGACTCGACCTATGGCAAGGCCAAGCGCGACGAGTACACCTCCAAGGACTACCACAAGCCCAGTGATGAAGTGAAGCCGGACTGGGACCTGAGTGGTGCCGTTGACGATGCTCGCGCGCTCTTTGCAG
>JBEBIR010000320.1:0-4695 GCA_040080315.1 Gemmatimonas sp. | reverse complement strand
GATCCAAACGTGCCGACGGGTGAGTTGGTCTGTACGACCCGGGTGAGGAGCGCGCCGATCACCAGCCCGACCGACGCGAGTCGGACGGGCTCCAGAAACGGCAGCTTATTCGTCTCGGAGGGCGTCGACCGGATCGAGTCGCGCCGCGCGTGATGCGGGCAACAGGCCAAACAGGATGCCGGTAATCGCGCTGGCACCGAGCGCGATCACTACGGCCATTGGCGGAATGGACGCTTCGATCGGCGAGTAGCTGCGAATGGCCAGCGCGGCCAACCATCCGACAAACAGACCGATCGCACCGCCAATGCCCGTCAGCGTGGCCGCCTCCACCAGAAATTGCCACAGGATGGTTCCGCGTGTCGCGCCGAGCGCTTTGCGCACCCCGATCTCGCGTGTGCGCTCGGTGACTGAGATCATCATGATGGCCACCACGCCGACGCCGCCGACGATCAGGCCCACACCCGACAACGCGATCATCACCAGAAAGAACAATCCGAAGATCTGGTTGTACGTGTCGAGCAGCTTGTCCTGCGTGATGATGGCGAACGACGACTCCTGTGAGGGGCGCAACCCGCGCTGGCCACGCATGGACGCGGTGACATCGTCGACGACTTGGTCACGCGTCACATCGGCTCGCGGCTTCACGGCGAGGCCGACACCGCTCGGGCGCGCGCCGAGATAGCGAATGAGCGCCTGCACGGGCACGACGGCCTTGGGACGCTCACCCCCCGACAGGAAGCTGGCGTTGTCTTTGTATACGCCAATCACTTCGAACGGCACTCCATTGAGCATGATGGTCTTGCCGATCGGATCCATATCACCGAGGAGGCGTTCGACCATGAGTGTCGACAGCACGGCGACACGTGCGCCGGTGCGTGCTTCCGCCGCCGTGAACGCGCGACCGGGAAACACATCGGGCGCACCGATAGTGGTCCACTCCGCCGAGTACCCTTCGACACTGGTCCGCGAGAGCTCGCGATCGCGATACTTGGCCGCCGCCGCCCAGTCCAGTCGCTCGCCGACGGCCTCGATGGTCGTGAGCCGGCGCAACGCCTCGATCTCATTGGATCGGATGGGCGGATTGCGGAGCCACGCGCACGAATTGTCCGAGCCGTCGCAGTTCTCGAACGAGATGGGATAGCGACTGACGAAGAAGGTGGTCGGTCCCGTGCTGGCGAAGTCTCGGGCAACCGACTGATTGATCCCGTGAATCGCGGCGGAGATCGCCACGACGACAAATACACCGACGGCAATACCAAGAATCGTCAGCCCGGCACGCACCTTGTTGGCGCGACACGCATCGATGGCAATGCGTACACCTTCACTGACCGCGAAGAGACGGAAGGATCCACGGGCCATTGGCTATTCCTGCCGCAAGGCATCAATGGGATCGAGTCGCGAAGCGCGACTGGCTGGATACACACCGGAAATGATGCCCACGCCCGCCCCAAGCGCGACGCCGACGACAATCGACCACGGCGCGACACTGGCTGGCAGCGGCGTCACGGCCGCGAGGATTTGCGCGAGCGCAATGCCGAGTGCTACACCAATGGCGGAACCGACCGTGCCCAGCGTCGACGCTTCGATGAGGAACTGTGCAAGAATGTCGCGGCGCCGCGCCCCCAATGCCTTGCGAATGCCGATTTCGCGGGTGCGCTCGGACACCGCGACCAGCATGATGTTCATGATCACGATCGCGCCGACCACAAGGCCGATCGCGGGAAGGGCGATGCCGGCCAACACGAGATACTGTTTGATCTTGTTCCAGAATTCGAGCGCCGAATCGGCGGTTTGCAGCGAAAAATCATCCTTCTGGCCGGGCCGCAGCCGATGCGCGCCGCGCATGGTCGACCGCACAATTTCCATCGTTTCCTTCATGGCGATTTCGCTCGGTGCCTGAATCGCGATGGCGTCAACGACGTTGGCGCGGGTGTTCAACAGCCGTCGCGCGGGCGATCGCCACGATGTCACGAGAAAGTTGTCGAACGACATGCCAAAGGCCTTGCCCTGCGACTCAGCGATGCCGACCACCTTATACGGCACGCCGCCCAGCTTCACTTCCCGTCCCATGGGATCGAGTCCAGGGAACAGTCGCTCGGCCGCGTCCGGTCCCAGCACGACAGACTTTTCGCCGCGTGAAAGCTCCTGCTCGGACAGCGCGCGGCCCTCGGTGACGCCGAGCTTCTTGACTTCGAAGTACTGGCCGTCGACGGCGAATACCTGCACCTGACGCGGCTTGCCGCTGACAGACGTCGTGGCGGACACCTGGTCTTCACTGACCAGATACCACTTCACATCGGCTGGCAGGTCGCGCACGACCGGTCCAACATCGTTGATATCCAGCCGGCGACGGCGCCGAAACTCTTCCCACTGCGCTTCATCGATATCGCCCATGTTGATGTTCGGGCGATGGCGCAGTTCAAAGGTATTCACGCCAATCAACTTGCCGATCAGATCCTCTTCCATGTAGCGCCCCATCCCTTCGACGATGGAGACCACGGAGATGAGGAACATCACGCCAATGCACACGCCGAGCAGCGTGAACGCGCTCTTGAGTTTCTGAACGCGGATGGTGGTGAGGGCCAACCGGATTGCTTCAAAGAAGTGCATCTGCGCGCCTCGCGCCGCATAGGGTCTGCGAGGTGATACGGCGCCCCGGCGCGCGGAGTTTCGGCGCCGGGACGGGATGCACCGTTACGCGCTAGTGAATGCGCTCGCTACCCAGTTTGAGCGCGTACTGCGCGCTGCTTTCGTCGCTGGAAATCACACCGTCACGCAGCACGATGACGCGCTTGGCATGTACCGCGATGTCGGGTTCGTGCGTGACCATGACCACGGTCTGTCCGTTCGCCGCCAACTCTTCAAACACCCGCATGATTTCTTCCGACGTCTGCGAGTCGAGGTTACCGGTTGGTTCGTCAGCCAGCAGAATCGACGGGCGGTTCACCAGTGCGCGCGCAATCGCCACGCGCTGACGCTGACCGCCGGACAGTTCGTTCGGGCGATGCGTGACGCGGCCACCCAACTGCACGCGTTCCAGCGCTTCGGTGGCCCGTTTCCGTCGCTCGTCCGATGAGACACCGGCATACACCAGGGGCAGTTCGACATTCTGCAGCGCGGTGGCGCGTGGCAGCAGGTTGAACGTCTGGAACACGAAGCCGATTTCCTTGTTACGGACCCGGGCCAGAGCGTCGTCGGACATGGTCGAGACAAGCATGCCGTTCAGCCAGTACTCGCCTTCGTTGGGCGTATCGAGGCAGCCGATGAGATTCATCAGCGTGGACTTGCCGGAACCCGACGGCCCCATGATGGCCACGTATTCGTTGCGACGAATGGCGAGATCGACGCCGCGCAGCGCGCGCACGATTTCACCACCCATGTCGTACTGACGCTTCAGTCCGCGTGTGACGATCACCCAGTCCTTGTCCGGAGTCGCGCCCGCGGACGAAACGACCGCTTTGCGCTCTCCGGTCGTGCTGAGACCGATGTCGTCGAGTGTATTGCTCACGATTTCTTTCCAGTGGCCGGTGTCTTCTTGTCTTCAGGTTTGGCGGTACGAATCAACGCGCCATCCTTGAGTTCCCGGATGGCCTGATACGTACCCGCCACAATGGTCTCGCCAGCCTTGAGTCCTTCGAGCACTTCGAAGTGACGCTCACCGGCAATCCCTACCTTTACGGTTCGGAAGCTCACTTTGTTGTCGGTGCCCACCACGAACACCCCTTCCACGTCGCGTTTGCCCACTTCCTTGGCGGGCTGCGAGCGACCGACCGTCACGGCCGTATCGGCGTTGGGCAGCTTCTCGTTCTCCCGGACGGTGAGGGCGATGATCGGGATCGACAGGGCCTTGATGCGGCTGGCGGTCACGATCTTGGCCGTCGCCGAAAAGTCCGGACGGGTATCCTGCGGCGGATTGAGGAGCCGCACGCGCACTTCGTAGTCGATCGCCTGGTCACCCGAGGCGGCGGCTGCCCGCGTCACGGCGCTATTGGAAATCTCCACGACCTTGCCGACAAACGTCGTATCCGGAAACGCGTCGATCTGGATAAGCGCAGAGTCGCCGACGCTGATGCGCGCGACATCGGTTTCGTCGACCTTCACGGTCGTCTCGAGCACGCTCATGTCGCTGATCGTCAGCAGCGTGGCATCGGCGCGATTGAGCGTGCCCATGATCGCGGTTTCGCCTTCCTCGACATTGAGACGGGTCACCTTGCCGCTCATCGGGGCGATGATGGTGGTGCGACTGAGTGCCTGCTTGGCGTCGCGTACCGACGCGACGGCCTGCTCGACACCGAACGTCGCCGCCTCGAATTGCGCCTTGTTCACCTCGGCCTGCGTGCGCAACTGCTCAAGCTGATCATCGCTCACCAGTGTTGGCGACTGCTTCTTGATGTTTTCTGAGCGCTCGAAGTTCCGCTGCGATTGAATCAGATTGGCGCGCGCCTGCGCGGCCTGCGCCCGCGTGGACGCCAATCCCGCTTCGGCGCGCTGCAATGCGGC
The DNA here is from genome assembly GCA_040080315.1 of Gemmatimonas sp. Taxonomy (GTDB): domain Bacteria; phylum Gemmatimonadota; class Gemmatimonadetes; order Gemmatimonadales; family Gemmatimonadaceae; genus Gemmatimonas. Next base: position 195 of record JBEBIR010000320.1, on the reverse strand, counting down.
CGTCACCTGCTCAGGATCGATCTGCAGCAGGAACTGGCCCTTCTTCACCATGTCGCCTTCCTTGACCGACAGGCGGACAATCTTGCCCGTCACGTCGGCGCTGACGTCGACCTTGGTCTGCGGCTGGATCTGTCCGCTGGCCGTCACCGAGGCCGCCAGATCGCGCGTCTCGACCGCCTCGGTGCGCACCTCGAC
>JBEBIR010000319.1:0-4702 GCA_040080315.1 Gemmatimonas sp. | reverse complement strand
TTTCGCGCGGCATTCGTCGGCCAAGGCCAGCCGGTCACGTATGACAATCTCGGGTTTGCCATCGGTGCGTTCGAACGGCGACTGGTGACACCGGCGCGTTGGGATCGCTTCCTCTCCGGCGACAGTGCCGCGCTGACTGCCCCTGAACGGCAAGGGCTGCAGACGTTCATCGCGGTGGGGTGCCAACAGTGTCACAACGGCGCGTATGTCGGCGGCGGCCTGTTCCAGAAGGCGGGGGTGGTCGTGTCGTGGTTCTCGCAGGCCGACAGTGGCCGATATCAGGTGACAAAGGACACCAAGGATCTGTTCGTGTTCAAGGTGCCGTCGCTGCGCAACATCGAGAAAACCGGCCCCTATTTCCACGACGGATCGGTGGCGAGCCTCGATGAAGCGGTGCGGTTGATGGCGCACCATCAATTGGGCAAGGCCCTGACGCCGGCTCAGGTGACGTCCATCGTCACGTGGCTTTCGTCGCTGACTGGAGCTATCCCCGTGGACTACATCGCGTCTCCGCAGCGGCCGCCGAAGTAAAGCTCGCTACCGCTTTGAACGTCCTCGCTATTTCGGCTTCACGGCGGCTGGCGGAGCCAGTACCTGCAAGGTCATCTCGTCAAACAACGGCGTATCCTGACCAACGCGCACAAATAACAGACGTCGCGCCGGGCTCGTTGGCCATACGGCGAAGAACTGCTCACCGTCCGGCGCAATGCCCCAATCGCCACACGGCGGCTCGGGCACTTCATTGGGATCTTGTTTCGCTTTCAGCGCCTTCTCGTAGGTCGCGTTGGGCACAAACGTGAAACGCTTCACATCAGCAGGCGCCTTGCCCAGCGTGTGTGGCGCCATCACGCACTTATCACTGATGGCCTTGGCCGTATGCGCGCGATACACGCGTCGAACGCCGAGCTCCGGCTTCTCGTTGGGCTCAAGTGCGAACGATTCGATCAGCGTATCCGCCGTCGCGCCGCCATCACTGTACTGCTGCATCAGCGAGTTGCCCTTGATGAACAGGTGAATCTTGCGCGCGCCGAAATCGCACCGGGCCACCCACGCCGCAAACCCTGCGGATGTGTCAGACACGCGTTCCCACTGGCACCCCTTCACCGGCGCGCGTGACGGCGCACCTGTTTGCGCAAACGCTGAACGCGATGCGGTGACGGCGCTGACAAGCAGAAGGGCCACGAGGGCCCCTGACGGCATTCTGAGGTTCAAACGTCGATCTACTGCTCGCATTCCGCACGCTCCGCGCTGATGGATGACGCGAGTGCGCGCCAGAAGTGGCAAAGTTGGTGCGCGATGCGACGTAAGTGCAATGGCGACGACGGACCCTATTCGCCACGCGGCCGGAGAGCGTCGCTTCCAATAGCGTTGAGCGTCGTCGGACAAGAGAACGCCCCGAGATCCGTGAGGACCTCGGGGCGGCTTTTCATCTCCGACGAACTAGGCGATGCTCACCGTGGCACGCCGACGACGTGCCATGACAACGATCGCGCAAAGCCCGGCAATCATGAGGGCATACGTTGACGGCTCCGGCACCACTGTGGTGACGGCGCGGAATTCGACCATCGGCCCATTGGGCGCCCAGCCGCCGACGTCACGAAGGAACACGCCGTTGTTGCTGCTCGCCCCGAGCTTGTTGGCCCAATACGTATCGTCGGGCGTCATGCGTGTTCCCGTGGTCACGTTGGTCACGGCGCCGACATTGAGCGAGTTATACGGACCAGCCACACCGTTGGGCGAGTAGCCCCACGTCTGCGTGTTGAAGGCGACGCCGAAGACGATTTCCTCCGGTACGACCACGCCGGTGAAATCGAAGGAAATGTTCTGGGCGAACCCGTTGTAGCAGTTGTTGTCCGCTGCCAGCCAGCCCGTGCCGCCGGTGGGGCAATTGGCCTCCGGACGCCAGGCGATGAGCTGGTCGACGGTGCGCGTCGCAATCACAGCCCCAGGCGCCGTCCCGTTACCCACCGCGTAGATCGTGAAGGTGATGGGCACGGTAAAGCCGTTGGGCACGTCCCAACTCGTTGAGAGGTACTCGGAGCGACGCGCCCAATTGCTCATGACCACGCGGGCGTCCGCAAGCGTGCGCGAGGTGCCCGCCTGGAACTGGATATGGTCACCCCACTCGAACGTCGAGGTGGCCTGAAAGCCCAGGCTGGCGTAGTTCGGCGCCAACGGGGTGCTCGGTGCGTTGCTGTAGATCACCTGTTGCGCGGGCAGCGAAACGGCAAAGGCGAGGGAAAGAAGTGCGGTAAGACCAGTACGCTTCATAACGGCTCCAATTGAGGATCGCGCGATTGCGATCCACTCGCGATACAAGGCAAGAATCGATCCGAACGGCCCAGACTGTCCACGTGATTGGATTGTGTAACTTTAGTTACCAATACGACTTCCACAATCTGGAATTGTGTAGCACCGGCTCGGCAGAACGATGACGCAAAATGCGTCAGCCTGTTCCGGAAACGGGAAAGATCACAAAGATGTCGTTATTTTGTTGGCGCCTCGCGCGGTGTTTCTCCAGGGCCGATCGGCTGAACGAGTCGCGCTTTACTGCGCCGACAGCGTTCCCCGCATTACGCGTGATCCATAGCGCCGCAGGTACAGCGCCAAACTCCACAGCGTGAGGCCCACGGCGGCCGTCATGCTCAGTACGCCCACCACGCCATTGAAGTGCGCGAATCCGCGCCACAGCGCGTCGTTCTGCCACCCTTCTCTCGCCGCCAGTGTTGCGGCAAAGAACCAGAAATACGCCGCACCCAGCCAGATGCTCTGAAACGCGGTCTTCCATTTGGCTGGTCCGATGGCGGCGATCACGAGTCCGCGGCGAACCGCGATCTGCCGGAAGACGGTCATGAACGCTTCGCGGCCCAGCACCACAATCACGATCCACAGCGGAAGCGAGATGCGTCCGAATGGCGTGACGAACAGGAAAGGCGACGCTTCCGGTGAGGCTCCGTCCATCGCGATGAATGCGTAGTGGCGTTGCAACATGTACATCGGCACCAACGTCGCGAGCAGCAGCAGCTTGTCCGCCAACGGATCGAGGATGCGGCCCAGGTCGGTGACGAGATTGCGCTGCCGGGCGAAGTAGCCGTCCCAGTAGTCAGTGACGGCCGCCACGAGGAACAGGGTGAAGGCGATCAGTCGCGCGGTCCACGACGTGGTGAAAGGCAACCACGCAATCAGCGGCGTCAGGGCGATTCGGCCGACGGTGATCGCGTTGGGAAGGTTCACGAAGCACGACTCCGGAGGGAGACGGGGAGGATCAGCTGGATCAGGTCAGGCGAGTGTCTTGAGGACCAGTTTCGACACTGCTTTCAAGGTATCGAATACCCCATCACCAGTGACACCCACCGCCTCAAAATACGGCGCGCGCTCGACCCACTCGCCGGAGGGTAGCTGCGTCACCAGAAGCTCGCCGGGGCGGAATGGATCCGCCAGTGGACGCATCCGTGCCGGATCGGTGACTTCCCACCCCGGATTGAGCATCGCCTGCAGTTCGGCAAGCGGTGCCGCATTCGGCAGGTCGCGCTTGTTGTACTGCACGATGAACGGCATGCGCGTGAGGTCGTACCCGTACGCCGCCATGTTGTCGTACAGATTCTGCATCGACTCGACGTTGGCTTCCGCGCGGTCCGCCTGCGAGTCCGCCACGAAGACGACGCCATCAACGCCCTTGAGGATCAGCTTGCGGCTGGCGTTGTAGTACACCTGTCCGGGGACAGTGTAGAGATGGAATCGCGTGCGGAATCCGCGAATCGTGCCCAGGTCGACCGGGAGAAAATCAAAAAAGAGCGTGCGTTCGGTTTCCGTGGCCAGCGAAATCAGCTTGCCGCGCGTGCTGGGTGAGACCTTGCCGTAGACGTATTCCAGATTCGTCGTCTTGCCGCCAAGTCCCGGACCGTAGTACACGATCTTGCAATTGATCTCACGGGACGCATAGTTGATCATCGACATCGTGAACGTCCGTTACTGAAAGAGCCGATCGATCTCGTCTTCTGCCCCGGCAAGGAATCCCGGCGGCGCCGAATGTTCCGAGCTGGCGCGCGCGAAGACGCCTTCGAAGATGCGCGTGAGTTCGTCCACCGCGGCTTTCATACGCAGGCGCACGAGCCCCAGCGTGGTGCGATTGTCGAACAACACGACGAGGATGACACGACGCGCGATGTCGGCGAGATACATCGACTCGCGCTCGCCCTGATGAAACAGCACGTTGAAGTCGCTTTCCCCGATCAGGCGGGCCAGCTGATCGTTGGCGCTGAAGTCGGCTGCGGTCAGTGTGGCAAAGGCCGTCGCATCGAAGTTGGGTGGCTCGCCCACGGTGGCGACCAGTTGGCCGCTGCGGTCGACCAGCAGGGCGCAACGCGCTTTCGCGTCGTAGAGGAAGCGCTGCAGCGTAATCGTGATGGCCCCGAAGTCGTCCTCGGTAAACGACCAGGTGGCGGCGCCGACAGGCATGAACGTAGGGGCGAAGGACTGAGGCACCCGGTCCAGCGCGTGGTGTCACGCGGCTGGCACGCGGGGGGATTCTACGAACGTAACAGCCGTTCGGTCCGCCGCAGAACCCCTCGGGCCCTTCGGCGCAGCAACGGCAACGGCTCCCAGCGCAAATAATCGCGAAGGAGTCGCGCACTATCTACGCTTGGATGCGCCCGAAGGTAACCGAGCGCCGCGAGTCGTCGACGGGGACTTTGGTTGAAGA
>JBEBIR010000318.1:0-4707 GCA_040080315.1 Gemmatimonas sp. | reverse complement strand
CGATGTTCCCGCTCAACATGACCAGCGAGACCGGCGAGATGTATCCGGTGCTTGGACCGTTCTGGGCAGTGGTGGCCGGCACGGTGGCCGGCATCGCGATTGGACTGGTGACGGAGTACTACACCGCGGCCGGTCCGGTTCGTCGCATTGCGGAAGCGTCCAAGACGGGACCCGCGACCAACATCATCGCTGGGCTCGCAGTGGGCATGGAGAGTTGCATCGTGCCGGTCGTCCTCATTTGTGGCGCGATCTACGTGTCGTACTTCACCTCGGGTCTCTACGGCATCGCCATTGCCTCCGTGGGCATGTTGGCGACGGTCGGTGTGACCATGACTGTGGACGCCTACGGTCCCATCTCCGACAATGCCGGTGGCATCGCCGAGATGAGCCATCTGGGTCCGGAAGTTCGCAAGATCACCGATGGTCTCGATGCGCTCGGCAACACCACAGCCGCGATCGGCAAGGGCTTTGCGATTGGTTCCGCCGCACTCACGGCACTCGCACTGTTCTCCGCGTACGCATCCGCCGTGACCCTCACGACGCTCAACTTGGTTGATCCGATGGTCGTGATCGGCATGTTCATCGGCGGCGTGGTGCCGTTCTTCGTGGGTGCATCGACGATGACCGCCGTTGGTCGTGCCGCACAGGGCATGGTGGAAGAAGTGCGTCGTCAGTTCCGCGAGATTCCCGGACTGCTGGAAGGCAAGCCGGGTGTGAAGCCCGACTCCGCGCGGTGCGTGGAAATCTCCACCAAGGCCGCGATTCGCGAGATGATCCTTCCCGGTCTCGTGGCCGTGCTGCTGCCCGTATTGGTCGGCAAGTTCGTCGGCGTGAAAGCGCTTGGCGGATTGCTCGCCGGTGCGACGGTGACCGGTGTGATGATGGCCCTGTTCATGGCCAACGCCGGTGGCGCATGGGACAACGCCAAGAAGATGATCGAAGGCGGCATCCTGGGCGGAAAGGGATCCGATCCGCACAAGGCAGCGGTTGTTGGTGACACGGTCGGCGACCCATTCAAGGATACCAGCGGCCCGGCCATGAACATCCTGATCAAGCTCATGTCGGTGGTGAGCCTGGTATTGGCGCCCTGGTTCTTGAGGTAGCAGAGTACTGAGAACTAAGTACTAAGAACTGAGTACTCAGTACTTAGTTCTCTCCTTTCCCAGCATGCGGGCGCGTGCATGCTGGGCTCGGACCCAGGTGTCCAGACCTATGGTCATTCGGCACACTTCCACCGCCTCGGCGGCAAGCACGTCGTAAACCGCCGGCTCGAGCAGCGCAGTTTTTCTGGCGAATGACAAACGACTCTGGGTCTCGCACACGGAGCCAACCGCGATCCCCAGAAACCGCGCATACTGCGGCCAACTTCCCGATCCAGCGCCCTCGGCGATATTGGCCGCGATCGACACAGAACACCCGCGAATCTGCCCGCGCAAACCCGGGTCTTGACGCCATTGCGGTGTGTTCGTGGCAAAGTAGATGTCCACGGCCAAGGCCTCAGCACGTTGCCACGCCGTCGACTTTCTGAAGTCATGGAATTCGCGTCTTCGCATGACTCACACTAGCACCACCGGCCCAGAGCCCCGTCACCCGAATCCCGCGACCCACTACATTTCAGCGCTTAACTGAGTACTCCCTACTCAGTACTCAGTACTCAGTTCTCCTCTACTCTGTCCCGTGCTCCGTCTCGGTATCGTCGGTCTCCCCAACGTCGGCAAGTCCACGCTGTTCAACGCGCTCACCTCGGCCAAGGCGGAAGCGGCGAACTATCCGTTCTGCACCGTCGATCCCAACATCGGGATGGTCGAAGTGCCTGACGAACGATTGGCCAAACTCACCGAAATCGTGCAGCCGAAACGGGTGGTGCCGGCGGTCGTGGAGTTTGTCGACATCGCGGGCTTGGTCAAGGGCGCGTCGCAAGGCGAGGGACTGGGCAACAAGTTCCTGCAGAACATCCGCGAAACCGACGCCATTGTGCACGTTGTCCGGTGCTTTGAGGATCCTGACGTGACGCACGTGATGGGATCGCCCGACCCGGCGCGCGACAAGGAGATCATTGAACTCGAGTTGGCACTCAGCGATCTCGCCACCGTCGAAAAACGTCTGGACAAAGTGAAGCGCGCGGCCAAGTCCAACGACAAGGAGGCGCTGGCCGAGTTGCCCGGTCTCGAGGCGGCGTTTGCCGCGCTGTCCGATGGCAAGCCGCTGTGGCGCGCAGGGCTCGCGGCGTCGGCAATGGCCAGCTTGAAAGGACTGCAGCTGTTGACGGCCAAGCCGGTGCTGTACGCTGCCAACGTGACCGATGCGGAGTTGTCGGGTGAAGAAGGTCCGTATCTCAAGGCACTGAGAGCCGCCGTCGCGGGTGAGCACGCGGAAGTGGTGCCGCTCTCGGCGAAAATCGAAGCCGAACTTTCTGAGCTTCCGCCCGAAGAACGCGCCGAGTTTCTGGAGTCATTGGGGATTGAGTCGGCGGGACTCGATCGACTGATCCGCGCCGGGTATCACCTGCTTGGACTGCAGACGTATTTCACGGCGGGCGTGCAGGAAGTACGCGCCTGGACGATTCATCAGGGTGATACGGCGCCGGTCGCTGCGGGCGTCATTCATACGGATTTCGAGAAGGGTTTTATCAGGGCGGAGACCATTGCCTTCGACGATTTCGTCGTGCACCAGGGCTCGAAGAATGCACGGACCAAGGGCGCGCTGCGATCGGAGGGGAAGGACTACGTCGTGAAGGACGGTGACGTGCTGAACTTCCTGTTCAACGTCTGAGCCCCTGAGTTAAGCTTCCCGGATGACCCTTTTCGGATACCGCGGTGTAGAAGCGTGTATGGCATTCGCTTCCCATCGACTCCTGCTGGCTGCCCTGCTGTTGACGGGCGCATCGAAACCTGCGGCCGCCCGGCAGTCAACAGACGGACCACCACCGGTCGTTCCTGCCACCGCTATTCGCCTGCCGGCCGGCGCGGCGACCGTCCCGTTTCACGTGGGCGAGAAGCTGGAATACGAAGTGAAGTTCGGCTCGCTCAAGGTGGGCACTGGCACGATGGAAGTGCGCGACCTTGCCGATGTGCGCGGCGTGACCACGTGGCACACGATCTTCACCATTGCGGGCGGGATTCCGTTCTACCGGGTGAACGATCGCTACGAATCGTGGTTCGATGTCGCTACGCTGACCACCCGTCGATACCACCAGGATATCGACGAGGGTAGTTACGAGCCCAAGCGACACTACGAGTTCTTCAACGAACGCGGTATGTATCAGGAGAACGACAAGCCTGAGCTGCCCACGGTGGCCATGCCGCTCGATGACGGGTCATTCCTGTACTTTGTGCGCACCATTCCACTGGACGTCGGCAAGGAGTACAGTTTTTCGCGCTACTTCAAGCCCGATGCGAATCCCGTCTCAATCAAGGTGCTGCGTCGCGAGACCATCAAGGTGCCGGCGGGAACGTTCAAGACCGTGGTGTTGCAACCGACGTTCAAGTCCAAGGGCCTGTTTGGCGAAGGCGGCAAGGCCGAAGTGTGGGTCACCGACGATGAGCGCCGCATGATGGTGCAGATGAAGTCGAAGCTCAGCGTCGGCTCCATTAACCTGCTCTTGCGCGCACACAACACGAAGACTCCGAAGTAGCGCTTACGCGAGTGGAGCGACGCACTCGACGTCGTCGCTGCGCGGACTGTTGACCCGGGTGCTTATCGGCCACGCCAGCATGGGTCCCCGGTAGGGCCGCACAAGCGATTGCGCGACCGCGGACGGGGTGGACGCGTCCAACCACGCGTCGTAGTCGGACGGCGCGACAATCACTGGCATCCGATCGTGAATGGGTGCCATCACGGCATTGGGTTCCGTCGTGATAATGGCGCAGGTGATGAGTGGCTCTGCACCGGCGTCATCGCGGGGTTTCCAGCGCTCCCAAATCGCCCCGAACGCAAACGGCTCGTCGTCGGGAAGTCGCACGCACCACGGTTGCTTGACCTTCATGCCGTTCATGATCTGCCATTCGTAAAACAGATCCGCGGGCATGAGTCCGCGTCGCTGACCGAAGGCCTCGCGAAAGGACGGCTTGGTGGCCACGCTGTCGCCACGCGCATTGGCCAGTCGATTGCCGATGGACGGATCGTCAGCCCAGTAGGGCACCAGCCCCCAACGCGCCAGCACCGCGTCGCGTCCCGACGCACGCTGCCGCACCAGGGGCACGGGTTGTGATGGCGGAACGTTGTATCGCGCCACCATCAGGGGAAGCGCCGTTCCAAACGGCAGCGTGCCAAGTCGAGCCGGGTTTCCGAAACCATATCGTCCGCACATGACGGGATTTGCACCGCGCGCCCTGTGTCTGCAAGGGCGATGGTCGCAGTCGCAGCCGCGAAACGCGCGTGATATCGATCACCAATTCCAGATCGGACTGTCATGCGGTGGGTCGACGGTCGCCTGTCGTGTGAACCGCGTCACGAGGCGACTGCATACGTCGCACCACGTCATGTCAGAGTTCGCGTGCCCTTCTCACGGAGAACTCCCATGCACTTACGTCTGGTCCGTCCGGCATCTCCGCTCCGTCGACGACATGGTGCACGTCCACCCGAACGTCCGTCGTTGGCCATCGCGGTGGCTCGCTCGCTGGCGCTCGCACTGTGCTTCGCCCTGACCGTGTTGGCGCAGGTTGCGCGTGGTCAGTCCGCACCTCCCGCTGCTTCGTCCACCACGGG
>JBEBIR010000317.1:0-4716 GCA_040080315.1 Gemmatimonas sp. | reverse complement strand
ATGCGGGATAGCGAAATTCGCCCGGTTTTGCGCTCCGATTCTCCACCAGGTCGCGCGGTTCCGGCATGTACTTGGGCGAGTGACCGAACATGCTCACCCCGGTCGAATCGGTGACGCCGCCGGCAATGTGACTGTTATCTGCGGTGCGCACGCCTGCCGCTGAAAACTCGGCCAACAGCTTGCGCTTGCGTGCCAGATCGCCCTGATCGTGACCAATGCGTCGGACGAGTCGGCCCTGCGCGTCGAACACCAGCACTTGATGCAGATAGCTGTCGACCACATACACGAGACGCGTCGTGCGGTCGACCGCGACATCCACTGGATTGAGCAACAACGATTCGCTGCCGTACGCGCGCACGAAGGCGCCGGTAGAATCGAACGCGACCACGCGCTTGGCGCCTTGATCGGCGACGTACACGTTGCCGCGCTCATCGCCCCCAAGTCCCAGCGGCTTCACCAGCCGACCGGGCCCGTCGGCCCCGAGCACCCTGGATTCTTTCTGGTGCGGTTCGAACACCACGACGGTGCGCGCGCTGCCGTCGGTCACGTACAGTCGATGACTCCGGTCCACGAAGATGTCGTGCGGACGCTCCACCGCGCGCACGTTGGTGCGCGTGCCGGAGAGCATCTGCAGGAAACGATCGAGACCCGAGATCTTTTTGCCGACATCGAGTTCGGAACCCACCGAGCCTGCGAACGCCACGCGCGCGTCCTGAGGTGCGGCGGGCCACGTCATGGGAGCCGTCGCGGCGCGACCAATGCCCAGCGGCCTCGTGCAACACGCCCGGTGCTGTGCGTCAACCGGGAGAAGCGGCAGCAGCATCAGGCAGATGGCCGCGCGCAGCGGCCCATGAACAGACATGATCAGAATGTCCGGAAGAAGTAGGATCGCGATGCTGGACGAACAGCCCAGGTCACGGAGTCGTGATGGTGAGCGATCCCTTCATGCCAAACCCTTCGTGTGGAATGCACACGAACGCATACGTGCCCTTTACGAACTTCTTGTCGATCGTGATTTCGTACTTCTGATTGGGCGTCGCGAGATACGGACTCGTCTTGACGGCGCCGAGATCCACGCCAGCGGGCATCTGGCGGAACTCGATGTTGTGCGGCGTGCTGCCGGTCTGTACGAACTGCACGATGTCGCCCGGGCGGACGGCGATCGTCGAGGGCTCGAACGTGAACTCCGTGAGCGACTTGTCGATCATCTTCACGACCACGACTCTGGGCACCGGGACCGTCTCGGCGCTGGTGACATACGACAGTGGGGCGACGGCAAGCAGCGCGGTGCCGAAAGACGTCCAAGCGAAGCGTGAGAGCAACACGGGCGATACTCCTGAATGAGGGTCGGAGCCGACGGCGGCGGATGTGTCGCGCCCTCGGTTGCCCCCGTGCTATCGCGCGAATCGCGCCATCACGTCACCCCGCCGCCTCGCGGTGGGAACTCCGCACGCTCCAAGCAGTTGCGGCGCCCACCGACCCTCGCCGCCCCGGATGACGTCGGGCAGTCGGGACGTCGTGCGTCCCAGGTGAGACATCCCGTGTCTCACCTCCCTGTCGCTAGAACGCGAACTCGAGCAGCACCGAAAGGGCGTGTGGTCGCCGCTGTTCTGCGCGTCGCGACCGTGAGTGCGCCGTAAACAGTTCGCCCTCAATCACCGTTCGGACGTTCTGACGAACCAGCATGGTGACCGCGGGCACCAGCGTCGTCTCGCTCGGATCCCGATCGATGATCACACCCGTGGCGCGCAGACGAAACCGTTCGGCCTTCAATGAACCAATGAGCCACGGAAACACCAGATACTCAGCCTTCGCAAAGACACTCGACATCGTGGCGTGGCCGTCATCACCCCACGCGCCGCGATCGGAGCGTCGCACATACCCCATGCCAATATCCGTGGCGCCATTCAGAATGCGCAGCGCCACACCCGCAGCGCGTTGCCGATCCATGCCGCGCTCCGCAAGCGCTTCGGTAGCACGGAATCCAAAGGTCTCGAGGATCACTGCGCGGTCCAGCAGTTGACCGTATCCCTTCGCGCCCGGACCGCCGCCGGAGTCATAGCCTCCATCCAATCGGAGTCCGCCCCACTTGTATCGCAGTGTGTAGTATGCACCGAGCGGGCGCCCTCGGTCATCGCCGCCGTCCGATCCGACCTGCACAGCACCCAGACTATAAAACAACCGTCCGCCAACCAGCCCGTTCGCACTCACACCAGGCGCTGCGTCACTCATGCGCCACTGCGCGTCGCCCGCGTGACCCGCGAGCGTCGCTCCTGACGTCCCAAACGACTGCCACGCAAAGGACCGACGACCACTGCGATCCAGCACCCGATCTCCCAGCGTCAGCAGATACAGGCTTTGTCGCCCCACCAGCACGTTGAGCCGACGATTCGGCAGCCACGGTATGGGATCCTGAAAGAGAACCTTTGCCTGCACCACCTCGACACCGCCATCGTCCTCCCACTCGGCTTCCACAAATGCACTGATGCCGTCGCCGAATGTCCCGCCGGCCAGCAAATAGACGTCCCTCGGCATGCGCAAGCGAATGCGCTCGTTGGCGGGCGCAACTCGACGAAGTGTTGCATCGCTGACTGCTCGCAGCGCGAGTGGCGCGGTCGATGCCAATTCGCCGGGCCAGATGGCGCGCGGCCACAAGTCCTTCCATGGATCTTCGCCCAATGGAATGGGCGACTCCCGTCGGGTGAGCAGCGCATTCTCCGGCAGTCGGTATCCGTTCAACCGAAACGCCTCGCCGAGCACGTTGAGTTTCGGCGGTGCAGTGTGACACGTGGTGCATCCGGTGCGGTATTGGCGCGCGAACGCGGGTATGGCGTGCGCTGGATGCGCGGCCATCACCATGAGTAACGACGCGAGCACCGTCCACGTTACCGACCGCGCTGCGCGTGGCATCAGGGTGTACCGTGAGGACGTTTGGTGTCCGCCGGCAGCAGCATCGGCGAGACCGTGGTGCGCTTTCCACGCACAGTGATTGGCATATCCGGATCGGCAAATCGCCGATGCCAGACGTGCAGTCGATACTCTCCCGCTGGCACACCCGCAAATACAAAGCGGCCGTCTTCATTCGTGGTGGCGCGATGCTCCGATGGTACGACCGCCACAAAGCCCACCATTTCCGGATGCACGTGGCAGAGCATCACAAAGAGACCGACCTCCTGAAACGTGAACGTCCGCGCCTCGGGACGTGGATAGGTACCCAGGTCGAATCCTCGTGTGCCGTTTCCCGGATGAAACACGTTGTGCAGCACCGCGTCGGAGTTCGGAAACTCAACCGTTGATCCGGGGGTCACGACCACGATGCGCGGCACAAACATCAACTCCAATTGGTCGATGCGCGCCGTCGTGGGTCGCACCGCGGTAGAATCGCCAACCGGTGCGAGAAAGACCGCCGCGTCCGTCACGACACCGTCGCGGCCGCGCACCACGCCGTCGAGCGTGGATTGTGCCCACGCCGTCGCGGCACCGCGACTGCACGCCAGACAGACCGCAAGAGTGAACGTCATCGCCAGCCGTATCATGCGTCAGACTCCGTATCAGGGGCGTCGGTGCCGTCGGCAATCCACCGGTGAAACGTGCGACGGCTCACGCCTGCGCGCTGCGCCGCGCGCGTTACGTTGCCATGACTCGCCTCCAACAGCTGGCGCACATACCCATCCCGGAACGTGCGCAACGCGATTTCCTGCGCCTCGTCATAGGGAAGCGATTTCCACGCGACGGCGCCATTCACCGCGGGTTCTGCCGACGCTCTCGTGCGAAGTCCAATCGGCAGATCCTCCGGCGTGATGCGTCCGTCGACGTCAAGCACGACCAGCCGCTGCGCCAGATTGCGCAACTCACGCACGTTGCCCGGCCAGCGATGCTGCGCCAGCAGCGCCATCGCTTCGGGCGTCACCTGAGGCGTGCGCTTGGCGTTGCGGGCGGCGAACTCCGCCAGCATGAGCGATAGCAGCAGCGTCAGGTCGCCGTTGCGGTCGCGCAGCGGTGGCACGACGAAGTGCACCACGTTCAGCCGGTAGTAGAGGTCTTCACGAAACGTACCCTTGGAGACTTCGTGATCGAGGTCGCGATTGGTGGCGGCAATGACGCGAATGTCGAGCGGAATCATGCGGCTATCGCCCAGTCGGCGTACTTCCCGCTGCTCCAGCACCCGCAGGAGTTTGGACTGCAGCGAGGCCGTCATTTCACCGATCTCATCGAGAAACAACGTGCCGCCATTCGCCCGCTCCATCAGTCCAGCGTGACGTTCCACCGCGCCAGTGAACGCGCCCTTCTCATGCCCGAACAACTCGCTTTCCAACAGGCCTTCCGGAAGTGCGGCGCAGTCGACCGCCACCAGCGGTGCCTCGCGGCGATAGCTGTTCAGGTGTACGAACCGCGCCAGCAATTCCTTTCCCGTGCCGCTTTCGCCGGTGATGAGCACGTTGGCATCGGTGGGCGCGACACGTCTGGCCTGCTCGAGCACCGCAGTCATCACATGGCTTGTGCCCAGAATGCCGGCATCGTTGGACACCCGTTCCGCTTCGGCACGCAGTACCTGATTCTCGACGGTGAGCTGTCGCACCCGCAGGGCGCGCTCGACCGCCACCAGCAATTGGTCGGCACTGAAGGGCTTCGTGAGATAGTCGAACGCGCCTTCACGCACCGCGTGAACCGCCGATGCGACCGTGCCATATGCCGTGACGATGATCACCGGTCGCG
>JBEBIR010000316.1:0-4736 GCA_040080315.1 Gemmatimonas sp. | reverse complement strand
GCGCAATGCCGGCACCAGGTAGCCCAGCGACTTGCCAACACCTGTTCCCGCTTCCAACAGCGCAACACCACCATCGTTAAACGCGCGCGTGACTTCGGCGGCCATGGAGCGCTGCGCGGGACGGTCTTCATAGGCACGCGCGCCGTCGGCCCGCTGCATGGCCCGCGCGATGGCCCCGTACGGTCCCAGCGCCACATCGATCGCATCAAGATCAAGCAACACCTTCGCATTGGCGCGCGGCACTTCGGTCACCACATACACGCGCGATGCATCATTGTCGGTGATCCCGAATCCCACGCCGTTGCCGTGCACTCGGCCGGCCACATCGAGATCGGCGTCGCTGGGCGATAGCCCGCCCGACGGATGATTGTGCAGCAGCATCTCACCGCGTTCGGCAACGCCGGGCATCGCCAGGACGCTTCGCACATCGCCACGCGCGACCGCGCGCGCGGTGATGATCATGCCCGCTTCGTCAACCGCGCAGACAAAGCAGACTTCGTTGCCGCCAGCCAGACGAATGGCGGTGCGAACAGCCGCCGAGGCGGCGCGTGACAATCGCGCTTCACCCGCGGGGGCGGTCAGGGCATTCACGTCTTGCGTGGCTTCTTCTTCGCGGCGGGAAAGAGCACGTTGTTGAGAATGAGGCGATATCCCGGCGAGTTCGGATGCAGCGAGAGATCGGTTGGCGCGCTGCCGATGGCGTGCTGCGCGTCTTCCGGATCGTGTCCGCCAAGGAACGTCCAGGCGCCCTTGCCGTAGTCGCCATGAATGTACTTGGCCCACGGCGCGCCGTCTTCGGACGCCAAGACCGTGACACCCGGTTTCAGCACGGCCTTGTTGAAGCTGGTGGTCACGCCGTAGTAGTCAGGAACGACTGTCCGATGATCCTGCACCAGCATGGTGGCCACCGGATCCAGCTTGGCAGAAAACCCGAACAAGGTGAATGCACCGAGCGGCTGACGTCGCGCGGGGACATTCACCTGATGGCCATCGATGTCGCTGAGTGCGTTGATGTACGGCGACGGCTCGACGTGCGCGCCCGTGAACGCGAGCGCGCGCGACCACGCCATTTTGGCGTCGGCGTCTGGGGCTGGCGGCGTGCCATCGGAAAACGGACCGGCGATATCAATGGTGAATGCCGCGATCGCCAGATCGAGCGATTCTGTTGCGCCGCACATGGCGAACAGGAAGCCGCCGCGATCGACAAAACCGCGAATGCCGTCGGCCACGGCTTTCTTGAGCGCCGGCACGTTGTCGTACCCGAACTTCCGCGCGGTGAGCATGTCACGCTCGCGCTGCGCCACAAACCACGGCGCATCACGATACGCCAGATACAGCTTGTTGAACTGACCGGTAAAATCTTCGTGATGCAGGTGCACCCAGTCGTACTTGGACAGATCGCCCTTCACCACGTCATCGTCCCACACCGACGTGAAGTCGATGCCGGCGTACTGCAGCGCCAACGTCACCGCGTCATCCCAGGGCGGCTGATTGGCCGGTCGATAGATGGCGATCTTTGGCGCACGCTCCAGCACGACGGCGTCCATGTTGCCACCAGCGATATCTGCCCGGGCACTGGCCACCGCACCGTCGGTCAGCGCTTCAACACTCACCCCATCCAGCGCTGCGCGCCGGCGGAGATCGGGCGAGTCGGGCAGCAGAAACGCGCCGCCGCGATAGTTGAGGAGCCACTCCGCTTTCTGACCGGTCTTGAGCGCCAGGAACGTCACGCCATAGGCTTTCAGGTGATTGCGCTGCGAATCATCCATCGGGATGAGGAGATTCTGCGCGCGCGCAACGCCACCGAACGGCGCCAGCACCAGCATGGTTGCGGCGATGGCGCGGAGCCAACTGGAATTTCTCATCGTCCTTGCCATCGGGCCCGTCACGGTGCGCCTCCCTTCAGTTGACCCAACTCGCGTCGCCCCTGCGGCAACAGCGCGCTTCCAGGATACTCGATCAGCATTCGCTCATAGCGAGCCACCGCGCCGGCCTTGTCGCCTGCGTCACGCAAGGCGCGCGCCGACGCGAGGAGCGCCTCGGGCGCCTCGGGACTCTTGGCGTAGTCGTTGACAATGCGATCCCACAGCGCCAACGAACGTTTGGTCGCCGGTCGCGCGTACTCGAGTCGCGCGGCAAGCGACAGCAATGCGGGTGCCGCGTCACTCAGGGAATCCGCCAATATCGTAAAACGCTGCGCGGCGGCGAGCGTGTCGCGCTTCGCCAGCAGCAAGAACGCCTGCCCCAATCCTGCCGAGTGATCCACGCGGGCGCGTGCCAGCAACCCCAACGCATCCACCAATTGTGGTCGACGCGTTTCGGCGCGCACGAGTCGCTTGCGTGCCGTCACAAGGTCACCCTCGTACATCGCCAGCCATCCCATCGTTTCATCATCGTCGGCCAGATCACTGCCCTTCACCGCGTCGCGCGCTTTCTCCACGTCGCCGCTGCGCAACCACGCACCAACCAGCGACAACGCGATCGCGGCGCGCGCGGTGGCATCAAGGTGACGCGCGTTCTCGTCGAGTCGCTTTTGCGCATCGTTCGGCCGCCCCAGTTCACCGAGCGCGGCGAGTTCAATCGGCAACAACGCGCGCACGCGAGTGGCCGGATCCAGCGATGGCGGTCGCTTCAACGAAAGTGGAGTGTTGGCGGGCTGCGCATTCGCCGGCGGTTCCCGGCGCGCAATCTCCAACGCGCCGACCGCGTCACTGGCCTTCAATGCGGCCTGTGCGGCGCGTGTCTGCGCCTCAAGGTCCCCGCGACGCTCGAACACGGACAGCCACACATCACGCGCCACTTGCCACGCCTGCGCCATCTCGGCGCGTTCACCAAACTCCCGCCACGCGGCCGCCGTTGAGTCATCCGCGCGCACCGATGACAGTGCAACCCAGGCGCGGCGTGGTTCGCCCCAGAAGAGCTCCAGAGACGCAAGCAATCGCCGTGGCGGCAACGACACTGGTAGCGCGCCGAGCACGGCGCGAATGGAATCGCGCGCGACCAGCGGTGCACGCGTCAGCGCGAACTGCGCCGAGGTCTCCAGATACGGTTGGTCAACCAGCGCCTCACGAAACGCCATGGCCGCGCTGTTCCATCGCCCGAGTGCCACGTGCAACTGCGCCACTTCGCCCGACAGCGCACCTCCGGCACCCAGCAGTCGCGCCGCATCGCCGAGGACGGAATCGGCAGCCTGCGCGCGACCGGAGCCAAGCAGCAGTCGCGCGTATTCGCGAAACGGCGCACCATCGTTGCCCGCGGCGCGGCGCCACGATCCAAAGGCCTGCTTGGCCTCATCATCCTTGCCCAGCCCGACCAGTGTACGCAGTTGCATGCTGCGCGCGACGGGATCGGTTGGACGGACTTGCAGCACGCGTTGCACGACCGGGAGGAGCGAATCGCGCATCCCGGTTTCGACCCACGTGCGTTCGAGGCCAAGCAAGGAGATGGCAATGCGATCCCCATCGGCGTTGGCAATGTTCAGCGCTCGCTGAAGCGCGTCGCGGTACGCAAGTGCGGCGTACTTCAAATCGCCCTTGTCTTCGGCGTCGAGCGCGCGCGACAACGGGTCGGTGGTATCGGCAGCGGACGCGGTCACCGCGCGCACCTGCGCGCTGGCGGTGGTCGCGGTCGCCAGCAGCGCGATCAGCGCGACCGCCACCCCCGCCACAGTGCTAAGGCGTTGAGCCATTGAGTCGGCGGAAGTACTCGATCACCAGCCGCCGCTCTTCGGGTCCCAGTCCACGCAGCTCATTCCAGGTGGGCGGTGCAAACTTATTGGCCGCCTTGCCGCTCTGCGCGCCATCCACCGTGTTGCGACCGTTGGCAACGCCGGCCTTCGCTTCACGCGGACCCTGATCGTCGCGTTCATCCTGCTCCAGGAATCGACCGGCATCCAACAACCGCCGATACAGTTGCTGCTGACGGGCCGCCACACTCGCATCCAGTCCAGCGCGTTCGATCTGCTGGGCCAGCGTCTGCGCTTCCTTGGCCAATGCGTCAGTGCGTCCGGTCTGATCGGCATCTGAAACATCGGACAAGGACTTGGCGACGTCGCGCTGCTGACGGGCGAGCACGCGCGCCTGTTGTTTGGCCGCGTCACCCTGCGCACCACCGGGCAGCAAGTTCAGCCCCTGCATCTGTCCGTTCAGCGCACCCTGCTGCTGTGCCAGTTGTTTGAGTTGCTCCATCATCTCGCTGAAGCCCGACGCCGATTGCGCATTGTTCACGCGCTCGCGATCGCGAACCAGCGAGCTGAGTGCCTGATTGAGCGCCTCGCCGGCGTCCTTCATGGCATTCTGCGCCTGCTCGTTGCCACCCGGTTGTCCCGCCTGTCCCATCTGCTGCGTTGCCTGTGACACACGACGCTGCGCGTCGGCCATCGCCTTTTGAGAACGTTGCGACAACAGCGACGACGATCTCCCGGCTTGCTCTAACCGCTCAGCGGCCTGCTGCACGCCTTGCTGCAGCGCGCCCTGCTCTCCCTGCATGGATTGCGCGTTGCCACTCTGTCGCGCGCGTTGCTCCAACTCGGACTGTTGTCGCGCGAGTTGCATGGTCTCGTTGATCGACTGATCGAGTTGCTCGGACAGTTCAGTCTTCCACGCGTCAACTTGCGACTCGCGTGCGGATGAGAGTTGCTTGGCCGCCTTGTCCATGGATTCGCCGGCCTGGCGCGCGTTGTCGCTGGCATTCTGTCCGCCCTGCTGACCCTGCTGACCCTGCTGTCCCTGTTGTCC
>JBEBIR010000315.1:0-4748 GCA_040080315.1 Gemmatimonas sp. | reverse complement strand
GCACTCCAACCCGCTGAGCTTCGCCGACGAACCATTGTGTCTGGACTGGCCGTGCTTATTGCGCGCACCAGCCAAGCCATCGTCTCGCTGGGCGCGGCGATCGTCCTGGCGCGCTTACTCATGCCGGATGACTTTGGCGTCTTTGCGATGGTCGTACCGCTGGGCATCATCGCCACGGGGCTGTCGGGACGCTGTTTCCAAACCGCCCTGCTGCAGTGCACGACCCTGACTGAAGATGATCTGAACACGTTCTTCCGGTTCGCCGTGCGCATGAACCTGTTCATCGCGGCGAGCATGCTGGTTGCCGGTGTCGCGTTGTCCCGATTCTTCGGTGAGCCCAGGGTGATCGGTGTTGCCGCCATGTGGGCCGCACTCGTCTTCCTCCTCTCGCTCACCACGTTTCAGGAAGCACTCCTCAAGCGTCGTCTGCTGTTTCCGCGCATCACGCTGGTACAGCTTCTGGCGCTGGTACTTGGTGTCGCGGCGGCCGTGACGGCGGCACGGCAGGGCGCGGGGTATTGGTCGCTCCCCATTCAGCTGCTGGTCACGGAGGTGACGCGCGCCGTCGGCATATTCGTGCTCAGCGACTGGCGGCCACGATGGGTCGCCCACTACGCACCGAACGACGTAATCGAGTTGCGACGCGCTTGGCGCGCCTTGGGCGGACTGAATCTCGCTGGGTGGCTGAATGAGCAACCCGATCTGCTGGCGGTGGGTCGCGTGGGTGGCGCCACAGTATTGGGCTACTACGACATGGCCCGTCGCTGGTCTTGGTACCCGTTCGAGGAGCCGTTCCTCTCGCTGTCGGACCTGGCCGTGTCGAGCCTCAGCAAGGTCCAGAGTGACGCGGCGCGGTTCACGCGAGTGGCAACTCGCGCCGTTCTGGCGACGTTGACCGTTTCCATGCCGGCCATTGCGTTCGCCGCGGCCGACACGGCCAGTCTGGTGAAGGTGTTGCTGGGCGACCAATGGCTGCCGGCCATTCCGTATATGCGCCTGCTGTGCGTTGTCGCGTTGTTCGGATCACTTGCCCGCGTGACCCAATGGATTCACCTGTCGAGGGGAAACGCGGCGCGCTTGGTGCGATGGTCACTGTTCGCGCAGACACCGACGGTCGCGGTCGCGGCGCTCATCGGATACCGGTGGGGTGCGCTCGGCGTCGCCACCGCGATGGCCATCGCGACGAGCGTGCTGGCGTTGCCCGCCGTGGCCTATGCCGTGCGCGGCTCGCCAATCACATTTCGCGTGATCATTGGCGTGGCCGCGCGTCCTCTGGTCACCAGTGTCTCTGCCGCGTTGATTGTGGCGATCGTCGGCGCGAAGCTTGGAGGATCACCCGGGGCCTCGCACCTTGCGCTCACATCCATCGTCTTTGGGACGGCATTTGCTGCGGTCTGGTTGGCACTTCCCGGTGGTGTCGACAGTGCGCGATCCCTGATGTCTGCGTTTCGGGAATTTCGACCACCCGTGGCACGAATCGACACCACGGCGTAGCACTCTTCGTTTGATCAGGTTCGCTTCCACCACAGAGAAACGTTCGTCGCATGTCGGACCTGCCCATACTGTCGTACTGTCGACCCGAAAGCGTCGAGGAGGTGCTGCACGAGTTGCAGCGCCGAGGGGCGCGCATCTATGCCGGTGGTACCGACCTGCTGGTTGCGCTGCGTCTCCGACACGCATCTGTGCGCACGGTGCGGGTGTTGGTTGACATCAAGGGTGTTGGTGACGCCAGAGGCATCTCCGACCTTGGTGCGGACATCCGGATCGGCGCGCTCACCACGGCGGCTGAACTCATGGCGCATCCCGTGATCAAGCGACACGCACGGGCGTTGGTTGAAGCGGCCGCGGATACGTCCGCACCGCAGTTGCGCGCGCGCGGTACGGTTGGCGGCAATGTGTCCTCCGTGCATCCGGCGGCCGACATGACGACTGCGCTGTTGGCCCTCGGTGCCACGGTTGAACTGGCTACGGCGAGTCCACGCGTCACGATTCGCCAGGTGCCCTTGGCGCAGCTGTTCACGCGCCGAGGCGCGCGCCCCAATGGAAAGCATTTCATCGTGGCCGTTCGTATTCCCAAGTGCGGACAGAGCGCCTTCGAAAAGTTGGGCACGAGACACGTGTTCAGTCGGTCCGTCGTTGCCGTGGCGGTGGCCATTCGCGACGGCTCGCACTGCGTGGCCATTGGCGGTATCGGCGCGCACCCGTTTGTCGCGCGACGCGTGTCAGCGTCGCTGGATGCGCGCGTGGCCATTTCGTCGGCCCTCGAGGCCGAGTACGGTGCCGCCGCCCTACCCGCGAGTCCGAGCTCCCCCCTGGATCTTGCCGAGGCGCTCATCGAGCGAGCGCGCCTGCGAGCGTCGCGCGCACGGTCGCGAGGTGAGGCGTGAACGTCTCACTGCACGTGAATGACGACCTCGTCTCAAGAGAGATCGAGCCCGGCACTACGTTGCTGGAGATGTTGCGATCCGAATGCCAGTTGACTGGCACGAAGGACGGGTGCGGCGTGGGTGAGTGCGGCGCATGCACAGTCTTGCTTGATGACCAACTGGTCACCAGCTGCCTCATTCTCGCGGTGGAAGTGCAGGGGAGACGGGTCACCACCATCGAATCCCGCAGCGATGAGCGGATCGAACGCATGCGCGCGGCATTCCTCGAAGCGGGCGCCTTTCAATGCGGCTTCTGTACACCCGGAATGATCATCGCCGCGAGTCGAATCCGGTCCGGCGCCAGTCCTTCGGCAATTCGTGCAGCATTGGTCGGCAACGTTTGTCGATGCACCGGATACACCAAGATTGTGCAGGCCGTGCAGCGCGCCCACGACAGGCGCAAACACAATGGCTAAGCGTGCGCGCCTGGGCAGCGTCGGGCAACGCGTCCAACGGACCGATGGCCCCGCGAAAGTTGCGGGCGCGGCCGTGTATCCGCAGGATCTCGCGGTGCCGCGTGACTGCCTGCACGTCGCCACCGTGCGCGCGGATGTCGCCTGCGGAACCCTCACGCGAATCGACGCGAGTCATGCCCTGGCCTGTCGCGGTGTGCGGCGCGTGCTCACAGCCGCCGATGTCCGCGGGACCAATCGGTTCGGGCTGATTCATCCCGACCAGCCCGTGCTGGTGGAATCACACATCTGCGGCGCGTCTGATGTGGTGGCGCTCGTGGTGGCAGATACGGAGCGGGCCGCACGAGAAGCTGCGCGGCGCGTCACGCTGTCCATTGCACCCGTGGTCGGTCTCTTCGACCCGTCGATGGCACTTCGCAGAGACGCCCCCGCTGTGCATGCCGATCATCGTGCGCATGTGCGACATCCCAATCTGGTGGCCGAACGATTGGTCCGCCGCGGCGCGGTGACGCGCGCGTTTGAGCGCGCTGCCGTGGTGATCGTCGGCGACTACAACACCGGATTCGTTGAGCATGCGTTCCTCGCGCCAGAGGCCGGTTTCGCCTACCCCGATGCCGATGGACGACTGACGATCCATGTGGCGACGCAGTGGCCCGAGGCCGACTTGCGGCAGGCGGCGGCGGCGCTCGGGGAACCACGCGAACGATTACGTCTCGTGCAGGAAACCATTGGCGGCGCGTTTGGCGGGCGGGAAGACGTCTCGCTGCAGATTCTGCTGTTGCTGGCCGCGCGCGAAATGGCACGCCCGGTTCGCATGGTGTGGGATCGTGCCGAGTCCACTCGCGGACATGGCAAGCGCCATCCGTTTCGCATTCGCCACGAACTGGCCGCCGACCGCACGGGTCGCCTCCTCGCCGCCCGTGTCGATGTGCTCATTGACGCCGGATGCTACGCCAGCACCTCCACGCAACTGCTCGACAACGCGCTGGTGCATGTGTGCGGGCCATACGACATCTCCGCAGTCGAGTTGAGCGGGCGTGCGGTGTACACGAACAACCCGTTCACCTGTGCGTTTCGCGGATTCGGCGCCAATCAGGTGGCGTTCGCGATGGAGCAGCAGATGAGCAAGCTCGCTCACGCGCTCACCCTCGAGCCAGGCGAACTCCGTCGACGAAACTACGTGCGCGCACCGGGCACCCTCGGTGCTGGCACGACGTTGGCCACCAGCGTCGGATTGCCGAAGACGCTGACACTGGCGTGGCAGCGGGCGCACGCTCTCGAACTCCCGCCGACGACGGGCGCGGTAATGTTCGGACGTGGGCTGGCCAGCGCCATGAAGAACATCGGATTCGGGTTCGGCTTCGACGATCATGCCACCGCCGTGGTGCACGTGATGCGAGATCATGCGACCGTGCGCGTGGGTGCGGCCGAGGTGGGACAGGGGGTGGCCACCGTACTGGCGCAGATTGCCGGCGCGACGCTGGGCCTGTCGGTTGATCGCGTTCGCGTGGAGTGGCAGGATACCGATGTCGCGCCCGATGCCGGCAGCAGTTCCGCATCCCGCCAGACCATCGCGTCCGGGAATGCCGTGTTACGCGCCTGCGAACGCGCGCGCAAATCGATGGCCGCGCGAGGCGGTCTGGCCGCACTCCCGGATCACGGCATTCTTGCGCGCGCGACCTTCAAGTTTCCGAAGACGCGGGCGCTCGGCGTCGGGCGCGCCCGTCACGTGGCGCTGTTCGGGTGGAGCACCTGCATTGTGGATGTCGCGGTCGACGTTGGCACTGGGCAGGTGTCGGTGATGCGTGTGGTGAATGCCGTTGACGCCGGGCGTGTGATCAACCCCGTGCAATTCGAAGGTCAGGTGGAAGGCGGTGTGGTGATGGGGCAGGGGTACGCATTGCAGGAG
>JBEBIR010000314.1:0-4751 GCA_040080315.1 Gemmatimonas sp. | reverse complement strand
GGGTTGAGGCGTCGACCGCGCCCGCCGCTGACGCGGCTGAGGTGAAGTCGGCGGTCACCGGTACCGGCGGCGGTGCCGGAACGGACGGCAGCGCCGGCGCCGGACCGGGAAGCGGCGGCGGGGTGGGATCCGGCGTGGGAACCGGACGCGGTAGTGCCACTGGTCCAGGCACCGGCGGTGGACCGGGCACGATCTATCCGCCAGCGCCCACGGAGTTGTTTATGCCACCGATGCCCGTTCCGGGCAAAGCCAAGGGCGAAGTTGTCGTGCAGTTCGATGTCGATGCGACCGGGCGAGTGCTCGACATCCAGTTCACGCCCACGAAAGATGGCAACTACAATCGAAAGCTGAGTGAGGCTTTTCGCTCGGTCCGATTTCGGCCGGCGACGAATGGACTGGGCGAGCCCGTGCGCGCCAAGTACGAAATGGTCTACTTGCTCTAGAGTTCGCTCTGGCCGAGCCCTGCGCGCGTCGGTAGCTTCACCGGACTTTCACCCACCCGCGCCGCCCGACGACCGCTGTTGCCGTCGTCTCCTTACAGATCCGTGATGTCCTGCGTGCCGCGTTGCGGTAGCAGTACGACACGTACACCGGGATCCCCATGGGACTGTTCGACCGAAAGCCAATCGCTGCCGCAGATGACGCGGGTCACGGAATGCGACGCACGTTGGGCGCGGGTGATCTCATCATGCTCGCCATTGGTGCCGTCATTGGCGCCGGGATTTTTTCCTCGCTCGGAACGGCCGCGGCCGGCGAGGTGCTCGCAGACGGCACGGTCGTTCGATATGGTGCGGGACCGGCGTTGGTGGTGTCGTTCCTGTTGCTCGGCGGCGTGTGTGGGCTGGCGGCGCTCTGCTACGCGGAGTTGGCGTCGATGATTCCGCAGGCCGGGAGTGCGTACGCGTATTCGTATGCGACACTCGGCGAGATCGTGGCCTGGATCGTGGGTTGGGCCCTTATTCTCGAGTACGCGGTGGGCAACATCGCCGTCGCGATCGGTTGGAGCGGATACTTCGTGTCCGTGCTCTCGGGATTTGGTATCACGTTGCCGGGCTGGCTGACGCACGGATACTGGGCGGTGAAAGCCAGTGGTGATCCGGCGATGGTGTCGTTGATGCAGAGCGCGCCGCGGGTGGCCGGTGTGCCCATTCTGATCAACGTGCCGGCGTTCGCGATTGTGGCCGCGGTGACGGTGTTGCTGCTCCAGGGTGTGAAGGAGAGCATGCGCGTCAACAACATCATGGTGGTCATCAAGCTGCTCGTGCTGGCGTTGTTTGTCGGCGTTGGTGCGATGCACATCAATTCGGCGAACTACACGCCGTTCGCACCGAATGGATTTCGCGGCATTCATCAGGGCGCCGCCATCGTGTTCTTCGCATACATCGGATTCGATGCGATCTCCACGGCCGGCGAAGAAACCAAGAATCCGCAACGCAATCTGCCAATTGGTATCCTGGGCGGCTTGGCCATCTGCACGCTGATCTACATTGTGGTTGGCTTCGTGGCGACGGGACTGGTGCCGTATGAACAGTTGCGCGCCAGTGATCCGCTGGCCCGCGCGCTTGAGCTGGCTGGTCTCTCGACGGCCAGTTGGATCGTGGCCGCTGGTGCCGTGGTCTCGATGACTGCGGTGTTGCTGGTGTTCCAGTACGGACAACCGCGCATCTTCTACGCCATGGCGCGTGACGGCTTGTTGCCGCGCTTCGCCGCCAAACTGCATCCGAAAACACGCACGCCACACATCACGACCATCTTGACCGGCGTGGCCGTTGCCGCCGGTGCGCTGGTGATGAACGACGCGTCCACGTACGATCTGACGAACATCGGCACGCTTGCCGCATTTGCCGTGGTGTGCATCGGCGTCCTGGTGCTTCGGGTGCGCGAGCCGGATCGTCCACGACCCTTTCGCGTTCCCTTCATCTGGCTGGTGTCACTGCTTGGCGCGGGTTCGTGCGTATTCGTGATGAAGGGGCTGCCGGTGAGCGCCTGGATCGCGTTTGGCGTATGGATGTCCATTGGCCTCATGTGTTACTTCCTGTACGGCTACCAGCACTCGGTACTTCGCAATCCCGGTGCAGCACGAGACGTGCTGCCTCCTCTCGACCCGTGAGACACCGCTGACCATGGCGCATCCCTCCCCATCGACTCCAACGTCCGCCAGTCGCGGATTCCTCGGCATCAGTTCCTCGCAGTGGATCCTGATCTCGATGGTGGTCGGCATCTTGATTGGTTGGCTGGCACCCGACTTCGCGCCGAACCTCAAGCCATTCGCAAACATTTTCCTGCGAATGATCAAGTCGCTGATTGTGCCGCTGCTGTTCTCCACACTCGTGGTGGGCATCGCGGGACACGGCGACGACATGAAAAAGGTTGGACGGTTGGCGCTGCGCTCGATCATCTATTTTGAGGTGGTCACCACACTGGCGCTGGCGATCGGTTTGATCGCGGTGAATCTCGTCAAGCCTGGTGTTGGCGTCCAACTGGAAGCCACCGCGTCGACGGAAGAGTTCAAGGCACTGGCGACCAAGACGCCGACGTTCAGTTCCGTGCTCGAGCACACGGTTCCGGAAAGCTTTTTCGATGCGGCGGCCAAGAACGAGGTGCTGCAGGTGGTGTTCTTCGCGATCCTGTTTGCCGTCGCACTGGCGCGCGTGGAAGGACGCTCGAAGACGGTCATGCTGGACTGGCTGCAATCGCTCAGCGACTTGATGTTCAAGTTTGTCGGCATCGTGATGGCGTACGCACCCATCGGCATCGGCGCCGCAATCGGTGTGACGGTTGGCAAGAGCGGCATGGGGGTCATGCTGAACCTGGCCAAACTCGTGGGCACGCTCTACGTGTCGCTCATCATCTTTATCGTGTTCGTGCTGATTCCGGTGGCGCTGCTCTTCAAGATTCCCGTCCTGCGCTTCTGGCGCGCGATCAAGGAGCCGTGGCTGATTGCGTTTTCCACGGCGTCCAGCGAGGCAGCATTTCCGCAGGCCATGCAGGCCATGGAGCGCTTCGGCGTGCCTCGACGCATTGTGTCCTTCGTGCTGCCCACGGGCTACTCGTTCAATCTCGACGGGTCGACCCTGTATCTGGCGATTGCGTCGGTGTTCGTCGCGCAAGCGGCGGGCATTGATATGCCGCTCAGCCAGCAGTTGCTGATGATGCTGACGCTGATGTTGACGTCCAAGGGCGTGGCGGCCGTTCCGCGCGCGTCGTTGGTGATTCTGTCCGGAGCGCTCGCGCAGTTCGGATTGCCGTTGGAAGGCATCGCCGTCATCCTGGGCGTTGACGCGATCATGGATATGGCGCGCACGTCGGTGAACCTGATGGGCAATTGTCTGGCGACCGCGGTGATGGCCAGATGGGAAGGGGAGTTGGGCGAGCCGACACCGGACGGACAGCCACTCCCCTCCTGATGCTGTAGCCGACATGGGCATCATCCAGGCGTCCATTCCGCTGTTCTTTCTGCTCATCGGTGTGGAGCTCGCGTTTGCCTGGCGACGGCATCGATCGTTCTACCGACTCAACGACTCACTCTCGGATTTGTCAGCGGGAACGCTTAGCCAGATCGCCGGCATCTTCACGAAGGTGTTGCTGGTGGGCGCGTATGGATGGGTGTGGGAGCACGCGCGACTGCAGCGCGTCGTGGCGCTGCCGCCGTGGCCGGACGGCCCCATGTTTTCGCGTGCAGCGGATGGGGTGGAGTGGCACGTTGCAGCGATCGGTGGATGGTGTGTGACGTTCATCGCCGTGGACCTGGCGTACTACTGGTTCCATCGTGTGTCGCACGAAGTAAACCTGTTCTGGGCCGGCCATGTGGTGCATCACTCGAGTGAGGAATACAACCTCGCCGTGGCGTTGCGGCAGACCGCCGTGGGCGGTGTCCTGTCCTGGATATTCTATGTGCCGCTCGCCCTGCTGGGCATCACGCTCACACAGTTCGCGGCGTGCTATGCGCTCAATCTGATTTATCAGTTCTGGATTCACACGCGCGCGGTGGGCCGACTGCCCGCGTGGGCTGAGGCGTTTCTGAACACACCGTCCCATCATCGGGTGCATCACGGTGTGAATCCGGAGTATCAGGATCGCAACTATGCGGGCGTGTTCATCGTGTGGGATCGCTGGTTCGGCACGTTCACGCCGGAGCGGCAGGAGCCGGTGTATGGTCTGACGACGCCGCTGCGAAGCTGGAATCCGCTCTGGGCGCAGATACACCAGTACGTCGCGATCGCGCGGAATGTCCGGCGTGCAGAGTCGTGGCACGAACGATGGCGATTCATCTTTGGCTCACCGAGTTGGAGACCCGCTCGCGACGGCGGCCCGGTGACCATCCCGACCGTAACAGCTTCGACGTTCCTCAAGTTCGATCCGGCGGTGCCATCGGCGCTGGCGTACTATGCGCTGATGCATTTCGTGCTGGTGCTTCCGCCCACGTTGTGGTTGCTGGCGAACGTCGAGAGGCTGTCAGTCGGGGCACTCGGTGCCGGATGCTTCTACGTCGCCTTGACGCTCACCAATGTGGGCGGCGTACTCGAAGGTCGGCGCTGGGCCCTCGCGACTGAGCAGGCGCGACTCGTTTCGCTTGGCGCCGCACTTATCGCCTTGCGACTGGAGGGTGCGGTCGCGAACATCGCCTCGATATCGCTCGTCGCGATCGGATCTGCCTCGTTGGTGTTTCTCTGGCGACATCGCGCCCAATTCAGCATGAGCAGCGATGAGCGAATGGATCTGGAGTTTCGCTGACGCGCAACGCTGGATGC
>JBEBIR010000313.1:0-4766 GCA_040080315.1 Gemmatimonas sp. | reverse complement strand
CGCATCGGGCCGCCGCTGGCGGCACTGCGCGATCTGCGTTTCAACGATCAGTTGGTGTGGGGGTTGGTGGTGGGAGCGACGTTGATGCTCCTTCCGACGCTCGCCGAGTGGCGTGCGGCGGGTGCCAATCTCATTTGTTTTTTCGGCACCCTGTACGCGCTTCGTGGTGTTGGCGTGCTGACGTGGTGGATACCCGATAAAGCAGCGGCGCTGTTGCCGCTGGCGTTGGTGGTTTTGGTTCCGCTCCTCGGTCCGGTCGTGGTGCTGGCAGCGTTGCTGGCCTTCACGTTCGCCCTGGGACTAGGCGATACTTGGCGCGATTTCCGCGCCGGTGCTCATGCGCGCCGGCCTGGATCGCTCCGCTGACCCGGAGTTTCTCATGGAAGTCATTCTTCGCAACGCCGTCGACAAACTGGGACACCCGGGTGACATCGTGAATGTCTCGCCTGGGTATGCTCGCAACTACCTGCTGCCCCGCGGCTTCGCCTTCGAAGCCACGGAAGGCAATCGCCGGCGCATCGGACAGGAGAAGAGCCGACTTGAGGCGCTCGAGAACGAGCGCATCGCGGCGGCACAGACCGTGGCTGACAAGTTGGGCGAGGTCTCCGTGACCTTCGCGGCTCGCGTTGGAGAGGAGGGCAAGCTGTTTGGTTCGGTCACGACCGCCGATATCGCCCATCAGCTCGATTTGCAGGGGTACAAGATCGAAAAGCGACAGATTGAGCTGAACGAGCCGATCAAGGCGCTGGGAGTCTATCGGGTGGGCATTCGGCTGCATGCCGACGTCAAACCGGAAATCAAGGTGTGGGTCATCAAGCAGTAGGTCCTGCCAACCCAGAGTGACGCAACCGGGGGTGCCACGAAATGGCACCCCCGGTTTGCCGTTTCCCCCTGTCCAGCGCCACGCGCACAGGGCAACCTTCAGGGTGCGCGCGGGGTATCGCTCGATTGAGCCGCGCTGCCCGTCCCCTTCTTGCTTCGTACATGCCTGAACGCCCCCGACCCGCCAGCCCTGGCGATTCCATCGCGCGTCGTGCGGCCGTACTCGCCGCCGACCTCAAGGCCACTGACATTGTGGTGCTCGACCTGCGCGGTGTGACGGATATGACCGACTTCTTTGTTATCGCCAGTGGGACCTCCGATACGCACGTCCGCGCAATTGCCGACCACATACACGCAGGGCTCAAACAGGCTGGCGTGTCTACCAATGTGACGGAGGGGCTGACGGAGGGTCGATGGGCGGTTCTCGACTACCTGGACTGCATTATCCACGTCTTTCACCCGACGTTGCGACAGTACTATCAACTTGAGCGGCTGTGGGGAGATGCCAAGCCCGTGCTGCTCGACGCAGGATCTCATCGCCCCGAACTGTCCCGCGCCGCACGATAGTCGGCCGGAGGAGTTCGTGGGCTTCAACAGGGGGAGTCCGGTGATCTCGACCGCAAATTGGTTCACCCGCCGGGGTGCGCGGCTGGCCGTGGGACTTATGGTGCTGATTGGCGCCACGGGGTCCACGCCGTTGGCCGCGCAGGGCTATTTCGGTCAGAATCAGGTGCAGTACGACCGGCTGCGCTGGAAGGTGATCGAGACCGAGCATTTCCTGGTGCACTACTATCCGGAAATCGCGGATGTCGCGCCTGATGCGGCGCGCATGGCCGAACGCTCGTACGCCCGCCTGTCGCGCCTGATGTCGCATCAGTTCCGCGAAAAGAAGCCCATCATGCTGTTCGGATCGACCGGTGACTTCGCGCAGAGCAATGTGTTTGGCGACCTCGGTGAAGGCACCGGCGGTGTGACCGATCCGCTGCGCCAGCGCATGGCGCAGTTTTTCACCGGCGACTGGTCCAGCTTCGAGCACGTATTGCAGCACGAAATGGTGCACGTGTTCCAGTTCGATATTTTTTCGCGCGGACGCGCCGGTGCCGGCCTGCAAAATCTGGCGCAGGTCAATCCGCCGCTGTGGTTCATGGAAGGACTCGCCGAGTACTTCTCGATTGGCGACAAGCATCCCTGGACCGACGCCTGGGTGCGCGACGCGGTGGTGAATGGCACGCTGCCCAGCATTCAGCAGATGCAAGAACGCCCGGACAAGTATTTCCCGTATCGCTACGGACTCTCGGTGTGGCAGTACGTTGGTGCGCGCTGGGGAGACGAGGTGATCGGCGAAGTCATGAACGCCGTCCCATCACTGGGCATCGATCGCGCGTTCCGCCGCGAGATCGGCATGTCGCTCGACGAACTGAGCGCCGAGTGGAAGCAGGCGATGTCGTCGAAGTACCTGCCGGTGGTGGCGGAACTCGATCGTCCGCGCTCGTTCGCCGAACCGCTGTTGTCGCAGCGACGCTCGAAGAGCATCGCCAACCTGTTCGTCGCCCCGTCGTTGTCGCCCGATGGGAAGTTCATCTCGTACATCGCGTACGGCAGCTTGATACGCGGCGAGGTCTTCCCCGACTTGTATCTGGCCGACGCAGAAACGGGCAAGCGCTTGGCGCGGCTGGTCAAGACCACCACCAATCCGGACTTCGAGCAGCTCCGTTTCATCTATTCGCAGCCTGAGTTTTCGCCGGATGGAAAGATGCTGGCCTTCACGGGACAGCGCGGCGGCCGCGATGTGCTCTATCTGCTCGACGTGAAATCGCGCAAAGTCGTGAAGCGGTTCGATCTGCCTCTCGACCAGATTTCCAGTCCGACATTTTCGCCCGATGGTCGACGGATCGCGCTCAGTGGCATGCGTCAGGGCACCAGCGACCTCTACGCGGTATCGCTCGATCAGCCTGGTTTCCAGCAATTGACGAAAGATCTGTACGGTGATCTGCAACCGCAGTGGTCACCCGACGGCAAGTCAATTGCGTTCGCCAGCGATCGCGGTGAAGAGACCGACTTCGGCATTCTGAAGGTCGGCAAGTTGAAGGTCTCGGTGCTCGATCTGGAAACGAGCAAGGTCACCGTGCTGCCGAATCAGGCGGGGCTGAACATCAACCCGCAGTGGGCGCCCGATGGTCGTTCGATCGCCTATCTCACCGATCGCACGGGCATTTCCAATCTCTTTCTCTACGATTTCGATACCCGCGAGCAGTATCAGCTCACCAACGTGCTGGGCGCGATCAACGCGGTAGCCGAATTGTCGCCCGCCATATCGTGGGCGCACCAGGCGGATGTGCTGGCATTCGTGTATTACGAGAAGGGCGAACACGCCATCTGGAGAGTGAAGAACCCGCGCGCGCTCAAGAAGGCGCCGTTCCGTGAAGCCGTCGTGATCGCGCAGGGCGATTCGGTACGGGTCGCGGCACCGGTCGTCAGCGGAACCGCCATGGGCGCCTCAGCGGCCAGCCTGACGGCGCATTTGCGCATCGGCGCCGTGCGCGACACCAGCCTGTCACGCCAATCGTTCTATCGACCGCAAAACCGCGGCGCGCGTGTGTCTGGTGACCTGCCCGCGTCCGCCGTCGCCCGGGTCGGTGAGGGGGTGAGCGTGCGCGCGTTGATGGACAGCTTCGATTTCAACTTGCCCGACACCACGCGCTTTCGCGATTCCAATTACAAGGTGCGCTTTTCTCCCGAATACGTCGCGCAGCCGTCCATCGGGTATCAGCAGGGCGGGTTTGGCCAGGGCACATTTGGCGGGACGACCATCATCCTGAGCGACCTGCTGGGCGATCATCGGCTGGCGTTGTCCGGTGCGATCAACGGGCAATTGAGCGACGCGCAGGTGTTTGTCGGATACACCAGTCTCGGTCGTCGGCTGCAGTACGCGACCGGCATGACGCAGCAACCCATCTACCTGCTGTCGAACTACAACGAGACGCCGGTCGGCAACAATCAGTTCCTGCAGTCGCAGGAAATCGTGCGTTTGGTCTTGCGAGAGGTGTTCCTGTCTGGGCTCTATCCGCTCAATCGCTTCACGCGTTTTGAACTGGGCGCCCGCTTTCAGAATATCGACCAGCAAGTGTTCCCGATCACCCGAACGGTCGACTACAACTACGGCGTCGCCAGCGGCTATCAACGCGGCGATACGCGCAACGTGGCGTCCGCCAACACCGTGTCGCCGTACTTGGCCTGGGTCACCGACAACACCATGTTCGGGTACACGGGGCCGATCTCCGGGACGCGCGCGCGGTTCCAGGTCGATCCGAGTGTCGGCACGTGGCGATGGACCGAGTATCTGGCCGATGCGCGTCACTACTCGCCGTTGCTGTTCAACTACGTGACGTTTGCCACGCGCATTGTGGGGAGTATGGCCGTCGGCCGAGACGAACTGCGCTTCCCCAAGTGGCTGGGCCGACCCGATTTCATTCGCGGGTACAATCGCGACAATTTCGGTTCCGTGCAGTGCAGCGGCCTTCCCACCGATGACGGCTCGCAGTGCAACACCGTCGAGACCATCGGCAGTCGCGTCGCATTCGCCAACGCCGAACTGCGCTTCCCGATCATCCGCATGCTGGGCTCAAAGCTGCCCATCGGACTCCCGCCACTCGACGGCCTGATCTTCTACGACGCCGGCGTCGCCTGGTCCGGCGGCCAAACCGTACTCGCCAAGGAGCCGGCGAACTACGATTTCAGCAAACAGCGCGCGCTGCTGCAAAGCTACGGGTTCGGTTTCCGCCTGAACCTTTTCAACATCGCAATCGTGCGATGGGACTGGGCGGTGCCGGTGAACCGTCCCGGCCAGAAAGGATTCGGCACCTGGTCCTTCGGACCGTCGTTCTAGACTGAGCACTGAGTACTGAGCACTGAGTACTCAGTACTCAGTACTCAGTACTCAGTAC
>JBEBIR010000312.1:0-4766 GCA_040080315.1 Gemmatimonas sp. | reverse complement strand
TGGAAGCTGCCGTCCAGTCGCTTCACCGACAGCAGCAAGGTCACCCTGCGTCGGCTGTTGTCGCACTCAGCGGGGCTGACCGTGTGGGGCTTTCCCGGCTATCACGTGGACAGTGTGTTGCCCACGGTGCCACAAATCCTTGACGGTGCGAAGCCGGCCAACACACGGGCCGTGCGCAGTGATACGCAGCCGGCGGCTCGCTGGCTGTACTCAGGTGGTGGTATCACGATTGCCCAGTTGGCCGCCACCGACGTCACTGGCGAAACGTTTCCAGCGCTGCTGCAACGCCTCGTGCTCACGCCTCTGCGGATGTCGCGCAGCAGTTACGAAAACCCCATCGCCGCGCGACTCGCCACGAACGCGGCGAGTGGGCATGAGCGGCCGGACAGTGTGGTCAACGGGAAGTGGCATGTGTATCCCGAAATGGCGGCCGCGGGCCTGTGGACCACGGCCAGCGATCTCGCGCGGTGGGGCATCAGTGTGATGAACGCGTACCATGGCGAGACGGGAGGTGTGTTGTCGCCCATCATGACGCGCGAAATGCTGCGTCCGCAAACGGCGCTGCCACGCTCCGGACAGCCAGCCGCGCCGCCGGGGACGTGGTGGGGACTCGGCGTCCAGCTGCGCGGTAGTGGTCGGGACTTCACGTTCTCGCATGGCGGGCGCGATGAAGGGTTCGTCGCGCAGGTCGCCTTCATGCCGGAACGTCGAACGGGCATCGTGATTCTCACGAATGGCACGAACGGCGCGTTCCTTGCCGCCGTGATGCGCGCATTCAGCGATGAGTTCCAGAAGTAGCACGGCCGATCCATGATCCGGACCCTCTGGTCAGCCGCGCTCCTCGGCGCGCTCATCGCGCTGCCAACGCGCGTCACGTGTCAGCCCGCGCCCGTCACGGCCCTCCGCTTCGGCGCCATGGCCGATGGCGCTGGGCGCACCACGCGTAACGTCACCATCCTCGTGCAGGCGGACATCGTGCTACGCGTGGGCACGGGCACCGGCATCATTCCCGCCGGTGCCCGAGTCATCGACCTGCGACGCTACACGGCGATCCCAGGATTGATCGACGTGCACACGCACATGACCTTCGTGCGCGACAAGTCGAATCCACTGGCCAGTGGACCGCGCGATCGCGATTCCGTGGTGAAGGCGGCGGCGGCGAACGCCCGTCGCACATTGGAAACCGGAGTGACCAGTGTGCGCGATCTGGGTGCCGGAAACTACGCCGACATCGCGCTGCGCGACTCCATCAACAAGGGCGTGATAGTTGGCCCGCGCATGTTCGTGGCCGGTTACGGACTTTCGAAAGTGACCACGCCGGCCGCTGCGGGTGCCGCGTCGCAAGCCGCGCGCGGTCGCGTACGCGACACCAATGACATCAAGGACGCGATCAAGGCGCAGGTTGACGCGGGCGTCGACTGGATCAAGATGTACGGCTCCACCGGCACGTATGCGAATGTCACCGGCATACAGACCTTCACCGCGGTCGAGATGCGCGTCGCGACGGAGACGGCGCATCGCTGGAAACGCCCGATTGCCATTCACTCCTACGGTGACTCCGGCGGTCGCGCGGCGATTCGCGCTGGTGCCGAATCGGTGGAGCATCCGGCGGGCTTCGATGACGCGACGATCGCCGAGTGGTCTCGACGCGGCACGATCTACGTACCGACGATTGATCACAATCGCTTCTACGCCGAGAATGCGTCGCTGCTTGGCTATTCACCTGAACAAGTCGCCGGTCTTGATTCCTTTCGCGTGCTCAACCTGGCAACGGCTCGGCGCGCACATCAGGCGGGTGTGCGTTTCGCGATGGGATCAGACGCCGTCTGGTGGATGTTCGGGGAGAACACGCGTGAACTGGGGTGGTTCGTGAAGGCCGGCATGTCGCCGGCGCAGGCGTTGGCGACCGCCACCACGAATGGTGCCGCGCTGCTGGGGCAGTCCAGCAAACTCGGGCGCATCGCGCCGGGGTATTTCGCCGATATCGTCGCGGTTGAAGGAAACCCACTGCAGGACATCGCCGTCATTCTCGACCACGTGGTCTGGGTGATGAAGGACGGGGTGGTTGTTGTCGACAAGCGGTAGCGACCGCAGCGTTAGCGCATGAACACCACTTCGCCCTCAATCTCAACCGGAATATCGAACGGGAGCTCGGCCAATCCGACGGCGCTTCGCGCGTGCGCTCCAACCTCGGCGCCAAACACGTCGATGATCACGTCGGTGAATCCGTTGATGACCGCCGGTTGCCGGTTGAAGCCCGGCGCCGAGTTGACCATGCCGAACACCCTGGTCCACGCGGTGATGCGATTGAGGTCGCCGAGTTCGCGCTGCAGACTGCCGAGGATCGCCAATGCCGTCAGGCGTGCCGCGGCGTAACCTTGCTCCAGAGTCACGTCCCGGCCGACTTTTCCGAGCGGCTGCGCGAGCGTGCCATCGGCGGCGGTGGGACCGTGTCCGGAAAAGATCGCCCGGTCGCCAACAACCCTGACCCATGGAAACGGCAACACGACGCCGGGTGGGAGTTGAAGTGGCGCTGGGAGCACAAGGCCGAGCGCACCGAGTCGGGCGTCTATTCCAGACATAACGTTCCCTTGCCATGAGTTCATCGGCGCGTCGCGGTATCCGACCGCGATCGCGACAGCATGCGGTAATCTTGTCTCAGTATATCATGCGAAATCTCCTGCGTCGCCTCTTTTCCGTCTCGCTGCTGGCGGCATCGGCCGACGCACAAACCACCGAGGCGCTGCCCATCGATCGGATGATCTCGCTGGTGCGTGAGCGCCACGTGCTGCGCGACAGCATCGATTGGCCCGTCGTCGAGCGTCACGTCCGCGGCGTAATACGTCACGGTCAACCTGTCTACCGAGTTCTTCACCGATCGAAACGGAAAGGTGGTGCGACGTGCGTTGGTGCCCGAGCGCCTGCTACACGGATGGGATTTTGACCGCGTTGAGCGCGACCCCGCCGTTGTCGCCGCGTTGGAGTGGCTGGCTCGACGTCGTTGAGTCGAAAAACAGCGAGCGCCTCCCTCTGGGGTATCGGCGGTCCGACCTGTAGTTTCGGCCCGATCATCGTGCGTGCGGTACCCTCTCCATGTGGTCATCCGGAGCATCCGTGAGTTCGTCCTCAGGCTTTTTCACGCGTCAGCTCGTTGAAGGCGCCAGACGCAGCGTCAGCCACCTTTCGCCACTGTCACACGCGTTGGCGCTCGTCTTGGCGGTGCTGGCACCCGGCTTGGGTCACGCGCAATCCGCATCGCCCTGGGAAGCGTACGCCATCCGGTACGCCACGTTGCCAGCATTCCGCGTTTCCGGACTCATCGCCGGGGCCGACACCGCCCGACGCATTGATGCGGATTGCATGATCTGGTTGCTCAAGGGGCCCGGCGGTCGTGCGGTGCTGGTGGATGCGGGATTCAAGCGTGCCGATCTCATCGCGCGTTGGAAGCCCACCAATTACGTGCGACCGGACTCCGCCGTGGTGCGCGCGGGCGTCAGTGCCAGCGACATCACTGACGTGATCATCTCGCATATCCACTGGGATCATTTCGACGGCGCCGACCTGTTTCCCAATGCGAAGATCTGGATTCAGCGCGATGAGGTTGACCACCATATCGATTCCACCGGTAAGGTCTTGAATCGCGCCATTGACGGTCCAGATGCGGCCATGTTGCACGCCCTGCGCGCGGCCGGTCGCGTGGCACTGGTCGATGGCGATGCGAAGGAGATCATTCCAGGCATCACGGTCTTTACCGGTGGGAAACACACCTTTCAGTCGCAGTATGTCGGAGTGCGCACGGCGCAGGGTACGGTGATCCTCGCGTCGGACAACACGTACCTGTACGAAAATCTCGATCGACAGGTGCCGATCGCGCAGACAGTCGATGCCGCGTCCAATCTCGCCGCGCAGCGTCGCATGGTGACCTTGGCCGCCGCGCCGCGCTTCGTTGTGCCGGGACATGATCCGGCGGTATTTGCGCGATTTGAAACCGTGGCACAGGGCGTGGTGCGAATTCGGTGACCGCACGCGGTCACGAGCGGCCCGACCAGACTAGATTCCGTCACCCACTTCACCGGACTACTTCATGGATGTGCGAGACAGCAACGGAAATCTCCTCGCCGACGGCGATTCTGTGACGGTGATCAAGGATCTCAAGGTCAAGGGTACCTCGCTCACGCTCAAGCGCGGCACGCTCATCAAGGGCATCCGACTCACCAACACTGTCGGCGAAATCGAGTGCAATGCGGAGAGGGTGAAGGGACTCGTGCTGAAGACGGAGTTCCTCAAGAAGGCCTGACACCGGTGACTTCGCCGCGCAATCCGTTCGCCGGTCGCCGCTTGAAAGTGGCCTTCGTTGGCACGCACGGCGTCGGTAAGACGACGCTGTGCTTCGACTTGGCCGCGCAACTCAAACGGCTTGATCTGGGCGTGGACATCGTCAAGGAAGTCGCGCGCCGTTGTCCATTGCCAATCAACGAGAGCACCACATACGACGCGCAAGCGTGGATTCTGCACACGCAGATCGCCGAGGAGATTGAAGCTGCTGCGGCGTATGAGATGGTCGTGTGCGACCGCTCGGTACTCGACAACTACGCGTATCTGGTGGCGCGAGTCGGTCGTCGGCCGGAACTCGATCCGCTGGTTGCCGACTGGGTGCGCGGATACGATACGCTTATCAAGGTCCCGGTGCTTGGCGCACCCGCGTTCGATGGCCAGCGCGCGACCAGCCGAAGCTTTCAGCTGGAGATCGACGCGATCATCGATCA
>JBEBIR010000311.1:0-4811 GCA_040080315.1 Gemmatimonas sp. | reverse complement strand
GGGTTGGGGAAGAGAAACCCCCTACCCCCTTACGGGGTCCGGGGCGAGCCACCAATGAATTGCCGCCTGGGTTCGAAATCTTGTGGGCTTCATACCCCAGAAAAGTCGCCAAGAACCAAGCCGTGAAGGCTTACGCCAAGATCAATCCTGACGAGGCATTGCAGGCGCGAATGCTGACTGCGTTGCAAAGGCACAAAACGTCCCCTCAGTGGCTCAAGGATGACCAGTTCATCCCTCACATGGCGACGTGGTTGAACGCCAGACGATGGGAGGATGAATTGCCGATTGGCACGAACCAAACGTGGGCCGGCGCGCTATGAGAGGTGCCGCCAATCTGATCGAGATGCGCAAACGGCGCAAGGCTCCAGCGATGATTTTCCTAGACGCCGACAAAGAGCGGCTGCCGTTCCCCGATTGGGAACTGCACAATGTGGCGGGCGAGCGGACGAACATCATGCACCTGCAACCGGAGCCGGGCGAATCACTTGGCAGGCTGGACCTGCGATGCCTTGTTGGCATGGTGGTGGTCATCTCAGGCAAGGATGCGGCGCGGGTGCACGCTGTGCGCGACGCCGCCATTGCTGCCAAGGCCAAGCGCGTGATCGCAACCGTTCAACAGCAGGTCGGGCACGACGAGTGGGTTGCATTCAAAACCATCGAGTACACAGACACGGCGGAAAAGCGATGGCTGAACTGCTGAGCGACGAAATCGACTTCACTGCGTACCTGAAGGAAACCGAGCCGGCCTCGAAGGTGCGGCCGGCGAAGTCTTTTGCCGACGACGTGAATGCAGAGTTTGCCGACAGGACAGACGCGCGTAAGCCGGAAATGTTCTCGACCAAACTGCGCAACGTGCTCGAGTTCAGGCCCGGCGAGGTGACCGCATGGACTGGGTATTCCGGGCACCGCAAAAGCATGTTCACCGGGCAGGTTGCGCTCGACCTGTGTGTGCAGCGTGAACGCGTGTTGCTTGTGAGCTTGGAGATGAAGCCGGCAAAGACGCTCGCGCGGATGGCGCGGCAAGCGTTCGCCGTTGCGCGGCCGACGCACGCCCAGGTGGCGCACCTCGGTGCGTGGAGTGACGGAAGGCTGTGGCTGTTCGACCATTTGGGGCGGATCAGTCCGGCGCTCGGGCTCGCGGTGTGTCGCTACTTCGCCGACAAGTTGGAAGGCCGACAGGTTGTGCTCGACTCGATGATGATGATCTGCGAAAGCGAGGAGTCGATGGACGAGCAGAAGCAATTTGTTACTGACCTTGTGCGATTGGCCGTCGAGACTGGGCTACACATCCACCTAGTGACGCACTGCCGTAAGCCGCAATCTGGGGACGATAAGCCGCCAACAAAATACGATGTGCGGGGAAGCGCTGCGATAACAGACCAATGCGCCAACGTCGTCACGATATGGCAGAACAAACCGAAGGCGAAAAAGCTAGAATTGAATCCGAACGATATGGATGCACAAGCAGAGCCGGACGCTAGAGTCGCTGTCGAGAAGCAGCGTAATGGCGCATGGGAGGGTTCGGTAAAACTGTGGTTCGATGATCGCTCAATGCGGTTTTGCGATGAGCGTATTGGAGCAGTTCTACCGTATAATTTGAGCGTGGCAGAAAGTGCTGCACACGCGTAACAACCATTTGAGGAAATCATGACCGAAATCATCCACGACATCAACGACCTGGACAAAGCAATTGCACAAGCCGAAGCCGAAGCGGCTGCGCTCAAGGCGAAGCGCGATGCTGCAATCGCAGTGGAGCGACCGGACGCGCTCAAGACGGTGCTCGCGCTCATTACGAAGCACGCAATCACGAAGGCGGAACTCGACCCGGCATTGCGCAAGCGTGCGTTTGCGCCCAAGCCGCGCAAGGCCAAGGTGCCGTCTCTGGTGGTGCCGAATAAGGCTGCAGCGTGACCGAGCAGCAAATCGCGCGGCTGGCCACCGCTGGCGGTCGACCGATCCTCGGCATCACGGGGACGAATTTCCGGCGCGGCTTCGAGCGTGGCGAGCGTGACGCATTCCAGGATCGTCACCCGCCAGTGCGGCGCGCTGTGCCATGGTCGATCAGCGGAGAGGAACTCCGCGGCTGGCTCGCCGGCTACACGCCGCGCAATCCGCAGTGGCACGTTTTACCATCGGAGCAACGATCATGAACAACGATCCAAACGTGTCGCCGGCATTCGCTGCCGCGATCCGACCGACGCCATCGCCATGGCATCGCATCAACAGCGTCGAGGCAGGCGATAAACCTGGCGTGGCAACATGGCGCTGCGTTCGATTCCGCACGGCACCGGAAGAGGCTGCAGCACTCAAGCGCGACAAGGAAGACCAGGACCACCGCGAGCGCGTGCTGGGCGACGCGATGGAGCACAGAGAATGAGCGCCATCGCAGTGGGCCACGGCGATGGCCCACACATGATGGCAACGCGACTACAAAAAAACGAAGCTGTCAGCATGATCAAAATCATTGTCTATGGAAGCCCAGCGCCCGCTGGCAGCAAGCGATTCGTGGGCACGTCCAAGGCCGGCCGCGGCATCATGATCGAGTCCAGTGCCAAGGTAAAACCGTGGCGCCAGGACGTGAAAGCGGCGGCTGAGGCAGTGCTCGCAGCGAGTCATGGGGGCCAGCCGAGGCCGCTCGATGGACCGCTCACGGTGCAGATGACTTTCACGCTGCAAAAACCGGCATCTGCTCCCAAGTCGCGGCGAACGTGGCCGTGCCGAAAGCCCGACCTGTCCAAGCTCATCCGCAGCACCGAGGATGC
This sequence comes from Gemmatimonas sp., assembly GCA_040080315.1. Taxonomy (GTDB): domain Bacteria; phylum Gemmatimonadota; class Gemmatimonadetes; order Gemmatimonadales; family Gemmatimonadaceae; genus Gemmatimonas. The sequence continues at coordinate 2,049 of JBEBIR010000311.1, read as the reverse complement.
GCTTACCGATGCCGGCGTGTGGGCGGACGATGCGCGCGTCGTGTCGCTCACAGCTGGCAAGGTCTACCCTGGTGAGGGCGCATTCTCGTTGCCGGCGCCAGGTGCAATCATCGTCATCACTGAGATCCCACCATGAGTGAGCACCAGCCGGTTCGCGATTGGATCATCCGCAAACTCGGCGGAGTGACTCGTACTGACCACGATACCGCATGCACTGAGTGCCTGGCGCTCGGGAGCTTCAGGGCGCACGCTATCAACGTAGTGCAGATGACGCAACTGCAACTCGCGCTGCAGCAGATTCGCTCGGAGTTGGACGTTGACAACGCTCGGAAGAACCCACAGTCGGGCATTTTCCAGATGAAGTGCGATGGCTGTGCAGCTCGGGCTCTCGCACAATCGCCTGAGTTTCACGCCGCGGCCAAGGCTGACGCGATGACGCCGGCCTACCGCACGGCCCTGGCGCAGTTATTCCCAGAGAGGGAGACAGATGGCCATCAACTGGTGCGGAGTTGGGCCAACGTGATCGCCGGGGCGTAACATGCAACTCTCGATCACCCACAACTTCCCGCAGGTGGCCGCGTCCCTGAATGCGCTGCCGTTGGAGATTCGCAATCAGGTCATGGGTCGAGCGCTGAATCGCGCCGTCGATAAGGCCAAGACCCAGATGATTCGCCAGATCACTGGGGAGTACAAAGTCTTGGCCTCCTACGTCCGCCCGCGGCTTACCGTGGTGAGGGCGAGATTCGCAGGTGGGCGCGTGTTCCTGCAAGCCGAACTCCGGGGCGGGGACGGAAAGCGCCGATCGGCCAACGTGATCGCCTTCCTCGAACGCTCAGTCTCATTCGCCGAAGCCAAGCGCCGGGCCAAGAAGGGAACGCTGAATCAGCTCGGGTTCAAGTTCAAACGCGCCGGCGGCGTGAAGCACATTCCAGGCGCGTTCATCGCAAACAAGGGGCGCACCGTGTTCAGGCGCGTGCCCGGGACTACCATGGCAAGCCGGTCGAAGTACGCAGGCACCAAGCACGCTGAGGGGATTGAGCCTGTGCGTGTGATCGGCGTACCGTCGATGTTCAACACCCGCAAGATCAACAGCGCAGTGATCAGGTCCATTGAGGCAGAGCTTCCACTTCTGTTCGAGCGCGAATCGCGGTTTGCGCTGGGGAAATTCAATGCCCGTTGATCCGGTGTTGTCGGTGCGCAGGAAGCAAGAAGCGCAATTCCGCAGAAACCCAAAACATGACGCCCATGTGCGGGAGTTCTGGGAGATAAGCCATCGTGCGATGCGAGCCAACGGGCGGCGTATTGGCGCCAAACTACACGATCACCACGTCGTGGCATTCAGGTATTTGGAGCGCAAGCGAGAGAGAAGAAAAGCGAGGGCCGAGGCTGCGGGGCGTGCGTATGGAAAGCATCGCCACCGGATACCAGCAGAAGAGGCCGCTATCCCTCGCCACCAGCGCGAGTCGTTTAAACAGGCGTGCCAGAAGCCTGCATTCAAGGTCAGGAAGAATGCACTTGAGAAGGTAAGGCGGAACCGGAAGCGTGTTGCCGCCGGGCTGCCGACTCGGCGGCACGACGCACATGTAAAAGCATGGGCAGCATGGGCAGATGAGCAGAGGAGAAGGCAAGAAAAGCATGATTGGCACGTGGTTGAAGCCAAGCGATGTAATGCATGGCGCGGGAGATACAAGACCGCCACAGACCCCGGCTATCGTTTGAATGCGAGGTTGAGGGTACAAATACGCAAAGCACTGCGCGGACAAAAGAACGGCAGAAGGTGGGAGCAGATTGTCGGGTACACGCAAACTGATCTCGCGAAGCATCTTCAGCGGATGCTGCCTCAAGGCAAAACCCTGCATGAGTGCCTGTCGGCTGGATGGCATATCGATCACATCGTGCCCAAGAGCGCCTATGATCTTCGAGACGAAGGTGAACTGCGGAAAGCATGGTGCCTATCGAATCTCCGATTGATTCCTGCCGTAGAGAATCTGAGAAAGCGAGCGACGAGGATTAGCCTCTTGTAAAATGTTAGTGGGTCCTTACATACAC
>JBEBIR010000014.1:0-20139 GCA_040080315.1 Gemmatimonas sp. | reverse complement strand
GCGCATCGCGAGTCACGGATTCGCGCGACATGATGTCGCCCCCGGGCAACGTCTCCTCTCGGCTGCGGTTCGACGCGCCTGCCCCAGTGCCTGTGGCGAGGCCGCCGTCTGTGAGCCGCAACTCGGAACCGGTATGCTTGAGCACATCGGCGGCCATGGAGCGAAACGTCGTAAGCTTGCCACCGGTGACGCTGACCAATCCGTCATCCCGATGCGCGATCGCATGCTCGCGTGAGGCCGTATTCGCCGATCGTTCACCGGCGCGCATCGCGGCGAGTGGACGAATGCCGGCCCACGCCGAGATCACGTCGTCCATCGTCAACTGCGCGTTGGGAAACCGGGCATTGGCGGTACGCAGCAGGTACGCGACATCCTGTTCGGTCGCGCGAATCTCATCGGGGCCTTGCCTTGCCGGACGTTCGGTTGTGCCGATGATCGCATGCACACCGGCTGGCAGCACGAACATCACGCGGCCATCCACCGGCGACACCAATGTCACGGCGTCGTTGTTCCCGAGTCGATTGCGCGGAACGGCAATGTGTGTGCCCGCCGAGCCGACCACGCGCGCACCCTGTGCGGTGCCGGTGAGCGCCGCCGTCGCATCGCTCCAAGGACCTGTTGCGTTGACGATCACGCGCGCAGCGACGGTGAATGCGGCACCAGTCAGCCCGTCCGTGACCGACACGCCGGTCAAGCGACCGCCCGCACCGGCGTGGACGCCGCCAGCCACGCTAACGTGATTGATCACCGTCGCGCCGAACTCCCGCGCCGCGATGGCGCACGCCAACGTCAGTCGCGTGTCATCGGTGGCGGCGTCCCAGTAGCGGGCGCCGCCCACCAAATCGGCGGCCGCAAGCGCCGGTTCAACATTTAACACGGCGTCAGCGCTCAGACCCTCGTGTCGATGCACATTCCGGAACAACGCGAGCGCGTCGTACAGCATCAGCCCTGCGCGCACCTTCCACCGTGGAACGCGCGCGCCGCGGTAGACGGGCCACGTGAACGCCAACGGTCGAACGAGGTGCGGCGCCAGCGCGAGCAACAGCCGCCGTTCGCGACTGGACTCGAACACGAGCGAGAAGTGACCGTGCTCAAGGTAGCGCACGCCTCCGTGAATCAAACGCGATGAGCGACTGGAGGTGCCACTGGCGAAATCGTCGCGCTCCAGCAGCGCCACCCGCAGTCCGGCCAGTGCGGCCTCTCGCGCCACTCCCGCGCCGGTGATGCCGCCGCCGATCACGACCAGGTCGAATGCGTCGGCGGCCAGAGTCGCCAACACGGCCTGCCGTGCGGCCACCGCCACTGGTCCCCGGATCGCCAGTCGCTCGGCGGTGGTCGTCGCGGCGACCTCGCCTGGCAGCGGGGTACGCTCGGGAGACTGGGATTCGTCGGCCATGAACGCAGTTATGCGCTGCCATGCGCGTCGCCGCCAGTGGCACGCGCCAGTGACCTTCGTCGCGACGATTCCTGACGCGCGCTTTGACGCGCGTTAACTTCGACCAATGCCTTCTTTCGGAAACGGTCGACGGGTCGCCATCATCGCCGGCGTGCGCACCCCATTTGCGCGATCGGGGACGGTGTTGAAGCACCACACCGCCATCGACCTCGGCAAGGCCGCGGTGGCCGAATTGGTGCAGCGCACCAATCTCGATGGTCGCGTCGTCGACTTGCTGGTGTACGGAACGGTCCTCCCTTCGGTTGTCGCGCCCAACATCGCGCGCGAAGTGGCGCTGCTCCCGCATTTCCCGCGCACACTGCAGGCCTTCACAGTCGGACGCGCGTGTGCATCGGCCAATCAGGCGATCACCGATGCCGCCGACCAGATCGCCTTGGGGCATGCCGATATCGCCATTGCCGGCGGTGCGGAATCGCTGACGCAGGTGCCGATTCTGCACTCGCGCGGCATGAGCGATGTACTGGTGGCGGCCTCCAAGGCAAAGAGCGTGTCGCAGCGGCTAGCAACGTTCGCGCGTCTGCGCCCGCGCGACCTGGTGCCCATTACACCGGCCATTGCTGAACCCAGCACCGGCGAATCGATGGGGCAGTCGGCGGACAAGATGGCAAAGCTGAACGGCATTTCACGCGAGGCGCAGGACCGTCTCGCGCTGCGGTCGCATGTCAACGCCGCGATGGGCACCGCCGACGGGCGGTTGACGGCGGAGATCGTGCCGATGCCGATGCCACCGGCCTTCACCGCGATGCTGTCCACCGACAACGGCATTCGCAGCGATACGACCTACGAGTTGTTGGCAGCGCTCAAGCCGGTGTTTGACCGTCTCTATGGCACTGTGACGGCCGGCAACGCATCGCCGCTCTCCGATGGTGCGTCTGCAGTCCTGTTGATGTCGGAGGACAGGGCCCGCGCGCTGGGCTACACACCGCTGGCGTTCATCAAATCGTACGCATATGCCGCCGTCGATCCCGGCGAGCAACTGCTGCAGGCGCCGGTGCTCGCGGCACCCGTCGCCCTGCGGCGCGCTGGATTGTCGCTCCGCGACATGGACCTGGTGGATATGCACGAGGCGTTTGCGGCGCAGGTGCTGAGCAATATTCAGGGACTGGCGTCAAGGGCGTGGGCGGCGCGCGCCGGATTCAGCGAGCCGACCGGCGAGATTGACGAGACGCGATTGAACGTGCTGGGCGGATCCCTTTCGATCGGTCATCCCTTCGGCGCCACTGGCGGTCGCATTGTCACGACGCTGTGCAACGAGCTCGCGAGACGCGATGGACAATTTGGCCTGCTGACGGTGTGCGCAGCGGGCGGCATGGGGCATGCGATGGTGCTGGAGCGCGTATGACGTCCACCGGGCCAACGCCGGGCATGATCCTGTTGTCCGACGCGACGACGGGTCTCTCGCTTGCCCTGGACGAAGGTGTTGGTGTGTTGACATACGACATGCCCGGCTCGCCGATCAACACGCTCAACTCCCGCATTGGCCCGACACTCGAGCGCATCTTCGCCGAAGTCGAATCGAATCCGGCAATCACCGCGCTGGTGATTGTCAGCGACAAGGTCGATTCATGGATTGCCGGCGCAGACATCGATGAACTGAGCCGCATCACGACCGCGAAGCAGGGCGCTGACCTGTCCCATGGCGGTCAGATGCTGCTCGATCGACTGGCGGGCCTTCGCAAGCCAACCATTGCCGCTATTCATGGCGCGGCTTTGGGTGGTGGTCTGGAAGTGGCGTTGGCGTGCTCGCATCGCATTCTCACCGACCATCCCAAGTCGATTCTTGCGCTCCCGGAAGTGCAGCTCGGGCTGCTGCCGGCCGCTGGTGGCACTCAGCGATTGCCGCGCCTGGTTGGTCTGCAGAATGCGCTGGAGATGATCCTCACCAGCAAAAACATTCGAGCGAAGAAGGCGCTGCAGATCGGCCTGGTGAACGAAGTCGTGCATCCGTCCATTCTGCGTGTTGTCGCTTTGCGTCGCGCGCGCGAACTGGGTCGGGGCGAAACGCCGGCGCTGCGGCCGCGCGCGCACGGCGCCACGGCGATGCTGCTGGAGGACAACGCACTGGGACGCATGCTCGTGTTCCGTCAGGCGCGTGACGGTGTGTTGAAGAAGACCAAGGGCAAGTATCCGGCGCCGCTCGCCGCACTCGAAACGGTCCAGCGCGGTTTCACCGACGGCTTTGAAGCGGGACTGCGCGAAGAGGCCGAGCGCTTCGGGGAGCTGACAGTGTCACCGGAGTGTCGTCAACTGGTCTCCATCTTTTTCGCGACGACGGCGCTGAAGAAAGACAGCGGTCTGCCGCAGGGTGTCACCGCGACCGCGCGCGACATTCGAAAGCTGGGAATCCTTGGCGCCGGTTTCATGGGCGCTGGTATCGCATCGGTCGCCGTGCAGGCGGGATCCGTGGTGCGCCTGAAGGACGCCTCGCTGGATCGCGTCGCCGCTGGTTGGCGCGCGGTGCGTGAGGTGCTGCGCGAGCGACTGAAGCGCCGCCAGATTTCTCGGCTGCAGATGGACGACATGCTGTCGCAAGTTGGTGTCACGACCGACTACAGTGGATTCGCCAGCGCGCAGTTGGTGATCGAGGCGGTGTTTGAAGATCTCGCCGTCAAGCAGCAGGTGTTGCGAGACATCGAATCGGTGGCACCGAACGCTATCTTCGCCTCGAATACCAGCACGATTCCCATTCGGCACATCGCGTCGGCCTCGTCGCATCCCGAACGGGTGGTGGGCATGCACTTCTTTTCGCCCGTGCACAAGATGCCGCTGCTCGAAGTGATTGTGACACCGGAGACGAGCGCGGAGACCACCGCAACGGTTGTGCAGTACGGCCGATCGCTGGGCAAGACCGTGATCGTGGTGCGCGATGGTCCGGGATTCTACGTCAACCGGATACTGTCGCCGTACATCAATGAGGCGGGTGCGTTGCTCGATGAGGGTGCCACCGTTGATGCCATCGATGCGGCGCTCACCGCGTTCGGGTTTCCGGTCGGTCCCATCACGTTGCTCGATGAAGTCGGACTCGATATCGCGGGCAAGTCGGGGCCCATCATGGAAGCCGCGTTTGGTGCGCGCATGCAACGGTCGCCGTCGCTGGCACGCGTTATCGATAGCGGCCGACTGGGTCGCAAAGCCAGGCGCGGTTTCTACCGTTACGAGGAGAACGGCAAGCGGCTCGGTGTCGACGACGGCGTGTATGCACTCACGGCGGTCGGCGCGACGCGACGTGCGTTCGACGTTTCCGAGATGCAACGTCGCACGGTGCTCCCGATGCTGAACGAAGCGGTGCGCTGCCTTGATGACGGCATTATTCGGTCGCCGCGCGATGGGGATATCGGGGCGATCTTCGGCATTGGATTCCCGCCATTTCTTGGTGGACCGTTCCGCTACCTCGACACCTTGGGCGCGGCAACTGTCGTACAGCAGCTCGAATCGCTTGACGCGCGATTCCCCGGACGTTTCACGCCGTCGGAGCGACTACGCTTCATGGCACTGCACGGCACTCGCTTTCATCCCTGACCTGACACCGACCTCTCTATGACCCAGCCCAGTCTGCACCCGCGTGTTGCCGAGATTGTCGACGCGCTGGAGAGCGCGCATCGCGAGTTGGTGGAGGTCATGACCACGATTCCCGAGGATCGGCGCGACGCGCCCGCGGACGACGGGCGTTGGTCCATCGCGCAACACGTGGAGCATCTGGCCATGGTCGAGGATGGCTCGGGTCGCTTGATGTCCAAGCTCATCAAGCAGGTGGAAGCCACCGGTGAGCGGGAAACCGAGGACACGTCGCTGTTAGACTCGCTCGATCGCTTTCGCGTGTGGACTGTTGTCCGTCGCATCGACGCACCAGACTCGGTGCGTCCCAAGGAGGGCCTGTCGACGACTGATGCGTTGGCGCGGCTGACCGCGTCGAGGTCGCGGATGATCGCGGTGCTGCAGCGGGCGTCGGGGCTGGCCCTGGCGAGTGTGTCGGCGCCGCACCCGGCGGCCGGGCCGTTGAACGTCTATCAGTGGGGCCTCATTTGTGCGCAGCACACACGGCGACACATCGAGTTGATACGCGCGGTCGCTGGTCTGGGCGATTGACTATATTCCCGGGGTTGTTCGGCGGCTGGCCCTACCTGCGCGCCGCGCCATCGTCCTCTTCATCTCGTCATGCTGCGTAAGTCGCTGCTGTATCTGTCGCGCCAACAGCGCGTGTTCAATTTCATCAGGAACGTCGGGTTCGCGCGGAAGATGGCTTCGCGCTTTGTGGCCGGTGAATCCATCGACACTGCGCTGGACGCGGTCGCCGCCCTCAACGCCAAGGGCATCACGGCGTCGCTGGACCTTCTGGGCGAGAGTGTGTCGAGCGAGGCGGAAGCGCGCGAGACCGGCCGGCACTACTTGCAGATTCTCGACCGCATCGCCGAGCGGAAACTTGACGCCAACGTTTCGGTGAAACTCACCGCGCTTGGCCAGGATGTCTCCGACGCGTTGGGCATCGAAATTGTGCGTCAGGTGCTCGAACGCGCGAAGCAGTACGGGTCGTTCGTGCGGCTGGATATGGAATCCAGCGCCTACACCGATCGCACGCTGAATGCCTTCACAGAGTCACTGTACCCCGACTTTCGCGATCACGTGGGCGTGGTGCTGCAAAGCTCGCTGCGACGCACACTGGACGATGTCGAGCGGGCCAACGGGCTGCAGTGTCGGGTGCGCATCTGCAAAGGGGCCTACCTCGAGCCGGCCGATGTAGCGTTCCCCGACAAGTCCGACGTCGACAAGAACTACGTGGAGGCCATGCACCGCCTGATGGAGCGCGGACACTATCCGGGTCTGGCCACGCATGACGAAGTGATCATTACCGAGGCCAAGCGTTTTGCGCGGGAGAAGGGCATCGCCAATGAGCGTTTTGAGTTTCAGATGCTGTATGGCGTGCGACGCGACTTGCAGGAACAGTTGGTGCGCGAGGGCTATCGCATGCGGGTGTACGTGCCGTTCGGCACCCAGTGGTACCCGTATCTGATGCGTCGCCTTGCCGAGCGTCCGGCGAATATCGCGTTCATGGCTGGCAATATCATCAAGGAAATGTTTGGCGGTGGTGGCGCGAAGGCGGAGCGCAAGCACGTGCGCAGCGGGCCGACCTGAGCGAGCATTCGGGACACCACATCCCTCCAGATCACAGTCTGGGGGACGAGCGCACCTTGGGTGGCTACATGGCCGTGCACGCGCGACCCGCGGCCTTCGATGGTGTGGATGGATTTTCCTATTCAGTTGATATTCTGAGCACCGAGACGGGCGACTCGGCGGCGCCATGGGGCGCGTACTTGTTCTTCGTGAAGTGGGCCGCCGGCGAGCCGCAGGTTGCGGGACATCTCGAAACGGATTTTCTGGCCACAGGAAGCAACGAGGCCTTAGTAAAACGTCAGGTCGGTGCGATGCCGTTGCCGTCGGTGAAAGCCACGCTCGACGGGCTCATTCGGACGAGCGCGTCGCGGTCGACGCGCGCATCCGATCGTCCGTGGTGGGAAGCGGCTGCAGACGAAGGGGATGACGGCGCCGTGCCCGGACGCACCACGTGAACGCGCAGGACGCGGTCGTACTGCAGGGCACCGGCGGTGTTTGGCAAGTCCGCACGGATTCCGGTGAAACGCTGGACGTATCGCTCAAGGGTCGACTGAAGCGCGAACCCGGTCGCGATGCGCGCGAGCGCGACATGCAGGACCGCGGTGGTGGTCGCGAATCGATGCGGCGCAGCGCGCGGACGGATGATGTCGACAAGCCGCTCAAGTTGACCGTGGGCGATCGGGTGACGATCACGGCCGAGCCAGACGATCCATCGTGGTCGATCGACGCCATTCATCCGCGACGAAGTCAGTTGGCGCGCCGCAGCCCTGGTGGTGCGCGCGGTGAACGCATCATGGTGGCGAACCTCGATCAGGTGGTGTGCGTGTTCTCCGCCGCACGACCTGACCCGCATCCGCGGATGCTCGATCGGTTTCTCGTGATCGCCGAAGCGAATGCGCTGTCGGCGCGAGTCGTCATCAACAAATGCGATCTGGTGGACGAAGCCATGATTCGCGCGCAGTTCTCGGATCAAGTCGACGCCGGCTATCCGCTGCATCTGACCAGCGTGGTGAGTGGCGTGGGGCTGGAAGAATTGCGTGCGGAAGTCGAGGGCAGAAGCTCAGCGCTGACCGGTCCCTCCGGTGTCGGCAAGTCGTCCCTGATGAACCGGCTCTTTCCCGGTCTTGATTTACGGACCGCGGAAATCAGCGACAGTGTGAACAAGGGGCGTCACACCACGGTTGGCGCCGTGTTGCATCCGCTGCCCGGTGGGGGATTCGTGGCCGACACGCCCGGGCTGCGCGAAGTGGGGCTCTGGAACATCTCGATCGAAGATCTTGCCGCATGCTTTCCGGAGTTCCGCCCGCTGCTCTCCGGCTGTCGGTTCGCCGACTGCCTGCATACCGTGGAACCGGGCTGTGCGATCCGTGAGGCCATGCAAGCAGGTCGCGTTCGTCCGGGACGATACGAGAGCTACGTGAGGCTTCGCGCCGAGCTGGTCGAGGGCGCCGCGGACTTCTGGTAGCTGACCGAACACATCCGCTGGACGGGTCAGGGCGTAGCAAACAGAGAACCGCGAATTCCCACTTACCGTGATTCAGACCTCTCTGACGCTTTCCACCGGACTGTACCCGGCCTCGACTAGGGAGTACGTTGCCCGCTACGCGCCCGCGCGCGAAGTCCGACGTGCCAGCAACTTCGAGCCCAACCTAGTGAGCGCACCTTCTCTTTCCGCCAATCTCACGACCGACGACTTGTCGTTGGTCGTGGCCATGGCGACTGGCGAAGAACGCGCCGCGGCATTGCTGTCTGATCGCCACGGTGCCGTGATGTTCGGGCTGGCGATACGGATGGTGGGCGAAGCCGCCGATGCCGAAGAGGTCGTGCTGGACGCGTTTGCGCAGGCGTGGCGAGAGGCGGTCCGTTACGACACAACACGCGGTTCGGTGCTTGGATGGCTCACCACCATTGTCCGCACCCGCGCGCTCGATACGATTCGCGCGCGCGGCCGTCGCGCCAGGATGGTTGACGCCGCCACCACGCGACTTGATGAACCGGCGGCGATGGGCGAGGGCGCGCCGTTACCTGACGCCGCCGTGGAGGGCGCCGAACGCGCGGGTGCCGTCTCGTCGGCACTGCGATCGTTGCCTGATCCACAACGCCGCGCAATCGAACTGGCGTTCTTCGAGGGGCTCACCCATCAGGAAGTTGCTGAACGTCTGCGCGAACCACTCGGCACGGTGAAAACTCGCATCCGGCTGGGGATGCTCAAACTGCGCGACATGCTGGGCGGCTTCGCCCCGGAGCCCGCCTCATGAAATCGCTCTCGCTCGACGAACTGCGCGAACTGGCGCCGGCGTTCATCATGGGCACGCTCACGCAGGAAGAGCTGGCAGCCTTCAACGCCGCAATGACCGAGCCCGCGACCGCCGCTGCACTTGCGTCGGAGCTGGACGCGCATCGCGCCGCTGTGCAGTTTCTGGCGACCGGACATGCGGTCACGCCCCCGGTCGCGCTTGCCCAGCGACTCGCGGAGCGCATTGCGCACGAGCAACTCGCCTCAATGCGCGCAGCGGAAACGGAGGAAACTGCGGTTCCCGCCTCGCCGGATCTGACGGTCATCGACGGCAACGGCGAGCGCCGTGCCGTTCGCGTCACGCCGGTGCGTCCGATGCTCACGCGCCGTCCACGCAGTAGTGCGCCCGCATGGGCCACCGCTGGAATCTTCGGACTCGCCATGGCGGCGTCGTTGTTCTTTGCGCTCTCACTACGGTCCCGCGTCCGTGGATTGGAGAGTGAAGTCCGGACGCAACAGTTGATCATCGGTCGCACGGCCGAGCGACTCGCCAATCGCGACTCAACCGTGAATGCGTTAACGCATGCCGACAAGGATCTGGTGCTGGTGCGTCTTGCATCCAACGAGTCGACTGGTCCGAGCATGCAGGTGTTCTGGAACCAGCGAACCGGCGAAGCGGTTGTGCATGCCTCGGGACTCGCGCAGGTCGCGGCGAATCGCACCTACTGTCTGTGGATCATTCGCAACGGCAAGCCGGAATCCGTGAGGTTGTTCAATCCCGATCCGGACGGACATCGGTTGTTGAATGCGGTGACGTTGCCGAGCAACCCGGCGGGCATCGCGGCGTTCGCGGTGACCGAAGAACCGGCTGAAGGTTCTGCGCAGCCAACGATGACGCCGTTCCTGGTGGGAGCGGTACCCAGCAAGTGAGCGGTGCGCCGCTACCGCGTCACCCGGCCGACAAGCGCCAATGGCACGCTGCGAAACCCCGGCCATCGCGCGCTGTCGGTCGCACTCCGTACCAGCATCTGCGCTGACAATCCACCGTCGAGCATCAACGCGCGGTCCGCGCCGAGCCGACGGAGAATCTCGGCCATCTCGGGTGTGGTGGGACCGATCGGAATGCGCGTGACGGATCCGCCAGGTGCTTCATAGCGCGTGAGCACGAACAACACCTGGCCGTCACGAGTGACACCGACGGCGAGTCGTGCGTCGCGATGCGTCAAGTCCAGACCAGCTCGCGCATCGCAGAGGGCGCGAGGCGGGCGACCGTCCCCGGTCAGCAGGATGGGATACGATTGCACGGCTTCCTGCGATCGTTGCGTGGTGCGCCACCCTTCGAGTTCGGTCGCTGTCAACACGGCAACGACTCCTGCGCGGTCGACCACCAGCGCGCCGGAAAGTGGTCCGATACCGGGCGGCTGCAACTCGCGCTGCTTATGCACGACCCAGCCCCAGGGTCCGCTGTCCGTGAACTGTCCCGCATTCACGGCGATGTGTGCATCGGTTGGCGCGTCGTCCAGCGACCAAGGCTGGATCTGGCCTCCGGCGCGCGCGATTTCAAGTGTGATCCGAACGCGCGCGGCTGGCATCCGCACCACGATCACCCGTGCGCGGACGCTGCTTTCCCCTAGTCGCACAGGCCATTCCGCCCACTGTACGACATCGCCGCGCCACGAGAGTCGTGGCGCGGCGAACGGAGCCGTCGAATCGCAGCGAACGGCCGAGATTCTGGTCGCGGCCAGCGGCTGCGTCAGTGCGCCCAGCGGGAGCGCGACAGCCAGTATCGCGACTTTCACACGTCGCACGTCACCACGACGTGATGTCACCCCAGGAAGCCCACTGCATCGTTCCCGTCTTGAACAGCGGACCAAACTTCCGGAGATCAGCCGCACGCGCCGTAAGCACGGCCTTCTCGTCGTCGGTGAACTTGTCGGCGGTGGCAGGAAGGTCACCCGCCTGCATCAGCGCCCAGATCGCCATGCGCTCGCGAATTCGTCCAAACTGGCCGGTGGTCATGTTGCCTCGCGCGTGAGATGGCACGCTCAGCTCATCGCTCGACGGCGCCTGTGCGCTGGCACGTTGTTCGATCTTCGACGCTTCGAGATCCAGCAAGGCCGCCGGCTTATAGGGCACCGGAGGGCAGTTGTTCTTGAACAGCATGGAGGCATTCTGCAACTGCAGAATGGCGAACGTGTCACTTAGCGCCAGAAACTCGCGATAGCGCTTCCCTGTTTGCGCCGCGGCAAGCCGCTCCGCCATCGTCTGCGATCGGGCCAACAACGCCTCATACTTCGGCGACTGCATGACCGACATGTCAGGCGTTGCGTTTCCGGACGTCACTTTGCTGAAGCAGTCATTGGCCGCTTTCACTTTCTCGTTGTATCCTGCAGAGACGGCACGTGCATCGGCTTCCCGCTGTGCGCTCACCGCGAGCGGGGTCAGCACGTTCATGATTGCCGACAGGCGTTCCTCCGTGATCGCGTAGTCGACGCGGGCGGCCGTCGGATTCTTGGCTGGCTCAGGCTTCTTTCCCGCTGCGGCCTCCTTGACCGCATCGGCACCCATCTTCTTGAGCTTGCCCAGCTGTGCCGACGCTGGCGACGCGCCACTGACCACAAGGGTGAGCACCAACCCGACGCGAGTGAAGATCGTGACAGAGCAACGCATGTCGATTCTCCGACGAAGAGGAATGTGAACGATACGCGGCGAGTCGGCCTACGGTGAGAGGCGTCGCCGCACCCAGACACCGGACTCACGGCTGAACTGCAGTCGGTCATGCAAGCGGCTTTCGCGGCCCTGCCAAAACTCCACGGCTTCGGGCACTACGCGATAACCTCCCCAGTGATCTGGCAAGGATACTGGACCGTCGCCGAATCGTTCAATGTTGGCCGCCAACTCCTGTTCCAGCACTTCGCGACTGGCCAGTACCGCACTCTGACGCGACGTCCACGCGCCGACTCGGCTCGGCAGCGGTCGCGACTGGAAATACTCGTCGGACTCGACTCGGCTCACCCGCTGCACGGCGCCATCCACGCGAACCTGTCGCTCAAGTTCGGGCCAGAAAAAACACAGCGCCGCATGCGGATTGTCCGCCAGGTCCTGTCCCTTGCGGCTGCGATAGTCGGTGTAGAAGACAAAGCCTCGATCGTCGGCTCCCTTCAGCAGCACCACGCGTGCGGAGGGGTACGCGTCGGGCGTTGCCGTGGCCAGGCACATGGCGTTCGGTTCGTTCACCTCAGCGCGAACGGCCTCAGCAAACCATCGATGGAACTGTATCAGCGGATCCGCGTCGACGTCGCGCTCGTTCAGCGTCGCCAAACGATAGTCGCGACGAATGTCAGCGATGGACATGGTCTGAAACCGGAAGCGGGGAGGGGATCATCGAAGGTCAGGCTCACGCGAAACTGCCGCGGAGCACATCGATCACACTCGCCGCAAGCGCGTCGACGAGTTCGGGCGGATGCACCGCCGATACGGAAATGCGCAAGCGCGATGTGCCCGCGGCCACGGAGGGCGGGCGCACGCCGCCCACAAGAAAACCGCGACGACGCAATTCGCCGACCATGGTCATGGTCCGCACGGGGTCTCCGATCATGACCGGCACGATATGCGCGTCGGCCGCGCCGGGTACTTCGCGCCCCGCGCTACGCAGTCGTTCGCGCAATTGACGCGCGCGATCCCGCACGGCATCGCGGCGCCATGGTTCGACTTCCGCCAGCCGCAGCGACTCGAGGGCCGCGGCGGCCAAAGCCGGCGGAGAACCGGTGGTGTAGATGAACGAGCGCGCGCTGCTGGTGAGGAACTCGATGAGCGACCGCGATCCGGCGACCCAGGCGCCTGCCGTTCCCAGTGCCTTGCCGAGCGTACCAACGACGATATCGACGCGATCGGTCACGCCGAAGTGCTCGATCGCACCGGCACCGGTCGCGCCCAGCACGCCGGTGCCATGCGCATCATCGACATAACTCCAGGCACCGAATTGCTCGGCGATATCCACCAGGCCGTCCAGCGGAAACATATCGCCGTCCATCGAAAACACGCCTTCGACCACGATGAGCGCGCGACGATAACTCCCGCGGTCGGCGTCAAGCATCGCCCCAAGTTCGTCGAGATCGCAGTGCGGAAAGGTGCGAACAGTGGCCCGGGAGAGCCGGCATCCGTCCACGAGCGACGCATGGTTGAGCGCGTCGGCGTAGATCACGTCACGCTCGTCTACGAGCGCGGGGATGACGCCGACGTTGACCATGTAGCCTGATGGAAACAACAACGCGTGTGGCGTCTGTTTGAGCCGCGCCAGCGCCCGCTCGAGTGACTCGTGAATCGGGTGATTCCCGGAAATCAGTCGCGCCGCGCCGGCGCCGGTACCTTCTGCCTGCAGCACCGCCATCGCGGCGCGTGCGATACGCGGATCGGCGGCCAGGCCGAGATAGTCGTTCGACGCAAAGTCGGCGATGCGCTCACCGTGCAGCAATACCGTTCCGGATTGTCGCTGCTGGACCGCCCGCATCGTTCGGCGCAGGCCCGCGGCCTGCAGCGTGCTGAGGTCCTCGTCAAGCACGTCACGCATCGCGCGCATGGGCGTAATCACCGGCGCGCTCACCGCACGAGCACCGTGAGCTGCGTGTTCCCTTTGTGCACGGAACAGGTGCCTTCGTAGACGCCTGGCGGGACGGAAAAATCCTGTTGCGAATTCGGATTCACTGAAAACATCGCCAGCACATGCGGCAGTGTATCGGCGTTGATCACGCGCACCGTGCGACGCGCACCACCGCCACCGACGCGAAGCGTATCGCCAAGGGCGGAAGTCAGCCCAAACGCGTTGGTGAGCGTGGCGATGCCGCCGAGTGCGATGCGGATTTGCGCGTCAGGCCGCGGCCAACTGAACCAGATCACCGCTGCGCCGACCGTGATGGCCGCGGCTCGATAGTGCACGACCGTCACCCTAGAGAACCGTCTTGAGATCAGCGGCGAGCGCCTCCCACCCAATACCGAACGGGTACATCGCCACCAGTCGTCCCTTCGCATCCACCAGAAATGCCGACCCGGAATGGCTCACGGAATAGTTCGTCGAATCGGTTCCGGATTCACGCGCGGCGGCCACGCCAAACTCGTTCATGATTCGGGCCGTCGTCGTCGAATCGCCGGAGACGCCCACAAAGGTCGTGTCGAACTGCTTGGCGTACCGGTCGGCCGCCGCTGGGGTATCGCGCTCAGGATCGACGGACACGAAGACAAAACGCACGCGCGCTGCGTCCTTTCCCAGCTTTTGCGCGGCACGCTTCCAATCGGCAAGCGTCGTCGGGCAAACATCGGGACAGTGTGTATAGCCGAAGAAGAGGACCATCGGACGTCCCGCCTCCGGCGCGGTGTTCATCGCGGCGCCCGATGGCAACGTGAACGCGAATGACGCGATCTCGCGCGGCGGGTCGATCATGACGCCGTGCAGTTGACGCTCGGACGCGCAGGCGGCGAGCGACACCAGCGCGGCCAACAGGATGCCGGGTGTTCTCATGCGGCGACCGCACATGCAAACGGCTCCAGTGGGCGGGGCGTCGATTCGAAGACCAGGCGGATAGCGTCGCGCAGACGCGTGGTGCGTTCCATTGTTCAAATATGATGGGATCAACAGTGGCGTGCAGGCCTCGTCGCTGGTTTGATTCCTGCCCATGAACTCCATGACCACCCCCGCCATGCGCGCCCTGCGCACACGCCGACAGTGGTTCGTGTTTCTGGGTGTTGCGGTTGTGTCAGTCATCGCTGCGCATGTGTTGGACGAGACGGCATGGCAACGCATGCGTGATCCGCGCATCTACGAGAAGGACCTCGGTCGACTGCTGCGCGTCATTGGCTATCTCCCCACGTGGCTGATCGTTGCCACGGCACTGTGGACGCATGATCGTGCCGATGCGACTCGTCGGACATCGGGATGGGGATGGCGCGGCGGCCTCGTACTGCTGGCGCCGACCCTCGGCGGCGCGCTGGCCGAGGTGCTCAAGATGCTGGTGCGCCGGCTTCGCCCGACGCCAGAGCTGTTCGCGTACGACTGGCGGCCCTTCAGCGAGGACTTCTTTTCGACCCGTGGGTTGGGCATGCCCAGCAGTCACGCGCTGACCGCGTTCGCCGCCGCCGCCGCCATGTCACGGGTGTTCCCTCGCACTTGGGCCCTGTGGTACCTGCTGGCGATAGGCTGCGCGGTCACACGCGTGCTCGCTCTCGGTCATTTCTTGAGCGATACCGTCGTGGCCGCGTTTCTGGGGTACGTCGTTGGCGTGGTCCTTGCGCGATCTGGTGGGTTCGGGCGATCGCTCGACGGCACTCAATCGCTGGCCTGATGATGTCGTGAAAGTGGTCCTATGCTGAACGACGCCGACGCCGGGGCGAAAACGCCCAACCCTGCGGGGAGGGCGACCGCTGAGTCGCCTTGCATAAAAGTCTGCCAACTCGATCTGGCAGGGCGGTGTCGCGGCTGCGGTCGCACGCTCGATGAGATCGCGCGTTGGAGCACGATGCCAACCGACGAACGCGTTGCGGTGAATCGACGTGTCGGGTTCGTGTCCCACGAGCGTCGCGCGTGAGACGTACGGCCTGGCGCATCGGCCTATGGTGCGCGATGACGTTGATCGCGGGTGGTTGTGCACGACACGGCGCTCGCCCGACGGACATTCCGGAAGCGGGACTGCCACCATCGTTCCTGCTGGGGACGTTCGAGGACGACTATGGCATTGCCTATCACATCGGTGCGGACGCGTGGCGACAAGGTGCGCGCACGACGTACGAGGTGAAGGCATGGAATCCGGCGGAGCAGTTCGTGATCGCGCGCAATGCTCTGACCAATCCATCGGCACCCGAACTCTGGACACGCATCGACTGGATGCGGTTGGAGGGAATGTCACCGTACACCTGGGCGTATTGTCTGAGCGCGTACGAAGCGCCGACACGCGAATCGGCCGCCGCGACGCGTGTTGCACAGCGTGCCAGTCCGAGAACAGGCTGCAACGGCTTCCCGTTCTCGCGCATGAAGCGCATTGTTTCTTCCACCCCTTGACCCTCCGATGAACGATTCGTCTCGCTTGTCCGCGCATTCCGCTCGTCGCCTGATTGCGCGCGCCGCTGCCCTCTCAGCAATCGTGGCCCTTTCGGTGACGGTCGCCGCACCTCGCGTGCAGGCGATGCGGCATCTCAAGCTGTTGCGATCGTCGCCTGTCGCCGACACCGCGCTCGCGTCATCGCCCGACGCCATTCGACTGTGGATGTCGGAGCCGGTCAACGCGCCGATATCGAAGATCGCGCTGGCCACCGACGCCGGTGCCGTGATCACGCTGGGCCGGCTCACGCGAGGCGCCGCCAAGGACGCGCCGCTGGTGGCCAGCATCGTCGCACCACTCGCGCACGGCCGCTACAAGGTCACGTGGAAGGCAATGTCCAAGGACGGCCATGTGGTGAACGGGTCGTTTGCGTTTCGTGTCGGCGCCGCGCACTAGCGCGTGATGCTTTCGATGGCAGTCGTCGCCCGGTTGCTCCTGTACCTCGCGGCGATGATGGTCCTTGGTGACGCGTGCGCGCGGTGGGTGCGCGGCGAGGCATGGCATTCGCGCCCGGCGTCACGCGACGGCAACGGGCCCGTGTTCGCGTGGCTTGCCGCGTTGATCGCACTGTCGTTGTTGTTTGTGCTGCAGTTTCTGGCGCTCGAACTTGCGCCGACCGTGAGCGACGTCGCGATGCTGGCGCGTCAAACGGCCTGGGGCAACGGCTGGCTGATGTTGGCCGGTTGCGCGATGGTCGGAGTCATCGGCGGCGTGGCTCGCGCGCCGCTCACTGGGCGATTCCTCATCGCGATCGCATTTGCGATCGCCATGGGCGGACTCGGTCACGCGGCCGCCGATGACCTCGCACCGTGGACGTCGCGCGCACTCGACGCGACGCACGTGGTGGCCACCGGCGTGTGGCTGGGCACGCTGTTCAGCCTCGGTCGCAGTCCGGCGCTACCTGTGTGGGAACGGTTCAGCCGACTCGCCGTGATCGCGGCGCCACTCTCGGTCTTGTCGGGCACTGGAAGCGCCCTGCTGCGCCTGCGCGACGCCAGCCTCACACAGGTCATCGCCAGCGACTACGGGCGACTCCTGAGTGCGAAACTCGTGATTGTTGCCGTGATCTTGGCGGTGGGCGCGCGACACCGACGGCAACTGCTCGCGCGCCGCGAGCCAACCGTGGCCAGCGTGAGATTCGAGCTTCTCCTCGCGCTGGCGGTGCTTGGCGTGACCGCTGTCCTCACGGCCACCGCACCTCCGGGCGAATAGGGCCACATGCGGAAAACGAACATCCCGCACGCCGAGGCCTCGGCGTGCGGGATGTTTGAAATGGTCGAGCGGTTCAGCGGTTGTAGCGCTTCTTGAACTTGTCGACGCGACCCTGCGTGTCGATCAGGCGCTGCGTGCCCGTATAGAACGGGTGGGAATCGCTGGTGATTTCGAGCAGGATGAGCGGGTAGGTATTCCCGTCGTCCATCTTGATCTTCTGCTCGCTCGTCATGGTTGAACGCGTAATCACGGTCGCGCCTGTGGACGAGTCCTTGAACACCACCGGATGATACGGTGGGTGAATGCCATCTTTAGCCATCTGCCACTCCTGCCTGCGATCCCATTGCCGACGGGAACGCGTCCATGGGGGAGCTCCGCCGGAGCGGAGCCCTCAGCCGGCTTCTCAAGAGATGCCTAGCTGAGGATTTAGAGCCTTAATAAATGCCCCGATGGGCCTGCCGGGTCAAGGTCAACGGCCGTTATCCGGTCAGCGCGACGCTGAAAACCAGCACGGCGCCGACGGCGCTCCAAGCCAGTCGCCCCCAATGCGCCGCATCATGGTGATCGTCGTGCAGGGCAGATCGGCCGACCGCCTGCGCGATGTAGAGATACGTCCCCGCGGCGAACGGGAGCAGCAGCATGGTCAGGGAAGCCATCTGATGACCGGCTAGCAGGGTGATCGCGGCCCCGAACATCGCTACGCCGGCGGTGATGAGGTTGTACATCACGGCGCGCATGGGACGAATGCCGCTATGCACGAACAGCCCGAACGTCCCAATCTCACGCGGAAGTTCGTGAAGCCCGACAGCAAGGAGCGTCAGGAGGCCCACTGTGGGCTCGGCCAGAAACCCGGCGGCAATCAAGGCGCCGTCCACGAAATTGTGAATCGCGTCGCCCACGAAGGCCATCGGAGCCAACGCACGCGAGGGTCGCACCGATGGTTGCGCGGCGGGAGTGGGATGCAAATGCACGCATTCGGCTTCGCTGCGCTCGCTATCGTGTGCTGACGGGGCCCCGAGCGGCACGCCGTGCGCATGCGCGTGGTCGTGGCCGGCCAACGCCCGCTCGATGAGCGCGAACACCACAAATCCCGCTCCCGCGCCCGCCGCCACGGTCAGCGGCGACTGCCCCATACGAAGCGATTCCGGAATCAGATGCCCAACCGCTGCGGCAAAAACAGCCCCGGACCCAAAGGCCGTCAGCTGCGGCAGCCAGCGGCGGAGCCGCGCCTCCTGCCGAGCCATCAGCAGCGTAACGACCAGCGGAAGCGCGGACACCAGTGCCACAGCGAGTAGTGTGCTGGTCCAGGTCCCGAAGGGGAGGCGGAGCAATGCGAGCATCATGAAAACTAAGTACTCAGTACTAAGTACTGTGTACTCAGTTACTGCTTGGAGAGCGTCTGCACATCGTAGTACGACTGCACGGTGCCGGCCTTGACCCCGCGTACGATGTCCAGGATTGACGACGTCAATTGCTGCATGAGAAATCCGCCACCGCCACCGCCACCACCGCCGAAGCGGCCGCCAAAGCCGCCGCGATTCGTGACGGAGCGAATAAATGCGCTGCTGGTATCCATCGGCATGGTGCCCACGTTCGCATAGAATGCCGGCCACGAGCCATACTGAAACAGATACTGCTCGACGTTGCTGGTGTAGAACACATTCACACGGGCCTCGCGTTCGCGCAGCCAATTGCCCACGGCGCGCAGCGCTTTCGGACCCGAGAAATCGCCGACCACCGGCACAATGAGATTGCGTCGTTGCAGGTCACGAACCACACGATACGCGTCTTCCGTGCCCAGAAATCCCCGATTGGCACCGCGCGCATCGGTGGCACTGGCGACCTGCGCAAAGGTGGGCATGTTGCTGAACCCTCCGCGCGAGCGACCGCTGCTTCCCGACGAGTAGTTGAGCGACGGACCGGACACGACAAAAATACTGTCGACGTAGCGCAGCGTGGCCAGGTCACTCGAGTCGAGTGTGAATCCATGCTGCACGACCAGCCGCTCTTGCGCCTCCTCAAACGTGCGACGAAACATCGCCATGTCGGCGGGCGCTTGATCGAGCAGCGTGATGAGCGAGTCTATGCCGAGCGCGCTGGATACGGTGGCGATGGACGGACGCGAAAAGAGCCGCGACACAAACGCCGCCCGGCTCGGCGAGAGCTCGAAGATTGCCTTGTACCACAGGTGCTGCAGCAGATTCTGCCGACGAATGTCGACGATGAAGGCGATACGCGGACGCAGCGCGCCGAGGTAGGTGAAATTCTGCTCAGGTCCGACGCCCACATACACACCGCCCGGCGGTGCGACGGTTTCGAGGTGCGCGATCACATGCTGCAGCCCCATTTCGTTGGACACGAAATTCTCCGATTGGAAAGAGCCGCCGGGCTCGGAGAGATCGACCACCATGCGCCAGAACGTGCTGTCGCTCAGGCGATCCGGCAGGCGCGCGCCGTAGAGTGCGGCCGGCAACGGACCGAGTGGATCCCGGTCGATAGGAACCGAGGGCGAAGCCGATCGCGCGGGCGTGGACGGCGGCGTGGCAGGCGGCGGTAACGGCGCCCGATGGCAGGAGGACAGCATCATGCCAGCGCCGACCAGGGCCACGGCACGCCGCGCAAGGAGGGAGGGGATTGGCGTCGTTCGCATGCGGATAGACCTTACGCACGGGACGCTCGGCGGCAAGGTTGAGGAGCGCACAGTGCGCTGCTGAAACCGGAGTGTAGTTGCAGCGTAGTTCCCGCTACCACGCGGGACGCCGCGTGTGTCTTCTTGTCTCCCCGATCGATCTTGCCATGGCGCCCTCGTTCCAGCCGGCAGCGCCGGCACAGCCTGCCGCTCCTGTTGTGGATCTCGCCGCGTCGGCCCGCAGCGGCGCGAATCCGGTCGAAGTGCTTCAGGGGGCGCGGGCTCAGCGTTCGGAGCTGAGAAACCAAGTCGATCGCTTGGAGGAAAAGCGGAGCGACCTGACGCGTGAGCTGAACAGCGATCAAACGCCGGCCTCGTCAAAGCCCGGCATCGAAGCAAGGATCAAGGA
>JBEBIR010000310.1:0-4825 GCA_040080315.1 Gemmatimonas sp. | reverse complement strand
GAGGCCGGGTCGCCCTCGATGCCCGGGTCGCTGACCTTGTTGTCGGCGCCGAGCAACAGCGCACCGACGCTCCACTGGGGATTGAGGCGGATCGAGCCGCTGGCCATCAGGTTGTCGAGCTTGCCGTCGGCATCGTCGCGGTGACCATTGGACCGTGCGTGCCCTTGCGCAATCGAGAACTCGCCGTCGCCTGCGCGCAGGCTCATGTCGGCCTGCTCGACCAGTGTCGAGAAGCTTCCCGCCGAGATCCGGAGGTTGCCCGCGACGCCGTCCTGGCGCGCGCGGCGCGGCGTCAGGTCGATCGCGGCGAAGGTGTTGCCGAAGGTCTGCGGCTGCGGCCCCTTGTAGACCGCGATACGCTCCATGCCGCCGATGGGCAGCAGGTCGAGCAGCGCGTGATTCCAGACTCCCATGTAGAACGGGATGCCATCGACATAGGTCTTGATCTCGCTGCCGGGGCGGCTCGCGCCCAGGCCGCGCACATAGACTGCGCCACCTTCGTCGCCCCCGAAGGATCCCACGGGGTTGAAGCGCGAGACCGTAACGCCGGGCGTGCGCCGCAGTGCGCTCGACAGGTCGATGGCATTGAGGTCACGCACCTGGCTCTCGCCGATTTCGGTGGCCAGGCTGCCGAAAGCGTCGGTGCGGTTGCTCTCGATGATTGGAGTGCCGACGATCTCGACGCGCTGCAGCACGGTCGTTTGTGCGTGGACACCGAAGGCCAGCGCGCAGGCGCTGACCAGCAGGAGGTGCTTGCCCGGGTTGGGCATTGCCTTAGCAGCAAGGGCGGTGTGCAGGATCGGACGTTCATTCATCAGGAGGTGCCTCAGCGGTGTTGTTGGGAGGTCGTCGAATGGGAGCTCGCCGGCGAATCGTTCACGCGCCCTTCAAGAGAAGACGCACATCGGCGGCAACCGAATCCGCCGATTGCGCGTGGCGGATTGCCAGCCTGAGGTTTCCGCGCGGGTCGAAGGCGAACGTGATGGCGGTGTGGTCCATCGTGTAGCTGCTGCCGGTAGGCACCTTGGCGAAGAAGACCTTGAAGTCCTGCGCGGTTTGCTTCGTGGTCTGCAGGTCGCCGCGCAAGCCGAGGAAGGCGGGGTTGAAGGCGCGTGTGTAGGCGCGCAGAACGACCGCGGAATCGCGCTCGGGATCGACCGTGACGAAGATGACCTGCAGCTTGTCGGCCTGGGCGCCGAGCAGTTGCTTCACTTGAGCGGCCCGAGCCAACGCGGTCGGGCACACGTCA
This sequence comes from Gemmatimonas sp., assembly GCA_040080315.1. Taxonomy (GTDB): domain Bacteria; phylum Gemmatimonadota; class Gemmatimonadetes; order Gemmatimonadales; family Gemmatimonadaceae; genus Gemmatimonas. The sequence goes on along the minus strand of JBEBIR010000310.1, from coordinate 3,576 downwards.
GGGCATTGCGTGAAGCCGAAGAACAGCAGAACAACCTGCCCGCGAAAGTCCGCCAGGCTGCGGACGCGGCCATCCGGATCGCTGAGTCGGAAGTCGCGGCCGTAGGTCGCGCCCGTCAGATCCAGTGATTGGAATGACTCGCCTGCGAAAGCGGGCAAGCCGACAAGCGCGGCAAGCCAGCCGGCGGCATGCAAGCAGGTGCGGCGGTTCATCGGCGAGTTCCCCATGGGGCGCGGTGGAAGGCGAAGGCCATCACGAAGCGGTGTGGCACGTGGAGCGTCTGGAACCGTCAGCCTGCACAAGGAGTGCAATCAACGTGTCCATCGCGTGGATGAGTTCGAGTGTCTGCAGGGCCTGATTGCCAGACAGAGCAACGACCAGTTCTTCTAGCCTGACGACGCAGCGGTTGCAGTCGGAGCGGAATCGAGAGTCGCACCACTGCTCCCACTCCAACAGCGTGAATTCGAGTCGCGCCAGTTCGAGCGTCGCATTGGCAATTGCGGCAAGGCGCGTCGGCGCGGCGGATCGCTCGACACCTCGACGAAACGCCAAGATGAGCCTGAATATCGCGTGCGTCGCGAATGCGCTGCGGGCGTGGTCAAGGTCCTCCCGGACGGAGCCCTCGCTTCTCGGAATGGCGACCCTGGCCAGCCCTCCTTGTTGTCGCGCAATAAAGGGGGCGCTGGTCGAGCCAGCGTCCCAAGACAGTGGTTCCAAGTGATGCATGTCGTTCCCCTGATGGCCGGTGGCTTTTCCCGGCATGGGTGTCAAAGGGGCGGGTGCGTCGATGCACCCGCCCGGCGGGTTCATCGTTCGGCGAAGCGGGCACGGCCTTCGCCATCGAAGGTCCACGGAGGCGCGATGTCGTTGCTGGCCAGCGGGGTGAGCGCCGTCTGGTCTGCGGTCGGTTCGGCGGCTGCGTGGGCTGTCCGCGCAGGGGCCGCGGTTGACTGACTCTCTGGTGAGTCAGGAGGGAACGGGGGCGATGCGAAACCACCCCCCGCGACCAAGGCCACGCCGTACAACAGCATCACTGCCGCCACGTGGGCAGTGATGAAGATCGATGGGCCTGACGGTGGTCTGGCCTCAGGTTGGGAGGTGCTTTTCACGGCGCACTCCTGAGTTCGGCGCGCGCGAGCAACTCATCGGGCCGGCTCCGGGCCTGCAGCACGCGGGGCTCTGCCGGCCTGTCGCCGGCTGGCACAAAGCAGCACGGCAACTCCACGGGCTGACGCGACGCTGATGTCTGAGTCTGCGTGCCAACTGGGTGGCCTTGCGGAATCTTCCACTGCCCGCTGACGACAAGATGGCCGGACCACAGTAGCCACGAGGCCATGCCGAGCGTGGCACCGATGTTCACATGCGTCATGACCCGCATGACGTGTTCGATGGTTCTCAAGGGAGTTCTCCCGAAGCCGGGCGTGGCCCGGCGATGCACGATGCCCCGGCGAAGCCTCAGGGGGCTCGACGCCGGGCGACGATCAAGACATCAGGAGAATTGCGGCGGCGCTCGCGGCTGCGCACTCACCCACGCGTAAAGCGTGCGCGGCGCCGCCAGGAAGGCGGTAGGGAGGAGGTCTGACGAGGAGATCGCCAGCGCCGGAACCACGGGTGCGGCAGGAATCGCTACGGCATTCGCGTGGAGCGAGCAATAGGGGCAGTGCTCGAAGGGATGAACGTCGCCCGAGGCCGGGGCTTGGTCCTTGGAACTGCCGTCGGGCTGAACCCACTTGGCTCCCACCGAGGTGCAGACTTCGATCCAGGAAGCGCCATTCTTGGCGCCCAGCGCATGCGAGATCGACGGCGCGAGCGCAGCCATCAGGATGGCCAGAACGGCAATCCAGGATGTCATCACGCGGGACGCACGATGGAAACGCATATGCTGCGATTCTATCGTCGCAGTCCACGATCTCCGGACCCTGCGAACAAGTTGGGGAAGGACCCGCCATGGTGCGAGGGTTGACCCGCGGCTGGACGGGGACAGCGCGGCGTGCGTCACACGGCCTTTTGAATTGCACATGCGAGCAAAATGCCTCCGACCAATCTGGCTGCATTCTTGGCAGACCCCGTATGAAGCGCCTGACGATGTCCCTTGACGATGAGTTGGCCGACGCGTTCGAGGCATTGGTGCGGGCCCGAGGCTACGAGAACCGATCCGAAGCCTTTCGCGATTTGCTGCGCCAGGATCTAGGCAATGTGCGACTGCGCGACCGGCCTGACGAGCCGTGCGTGGCCACGCTGAGCTATGTCTACAACCATCACCAGAGGCAGCTGGCGATGCGCCTGACGGACCTGCAGCATGAGCATCACGAGCTGACGATCTCGACGACCCATGCGCACCTGGATCACGAGCACTGCATCGAGACCACGATCCTGCGCGGTCGCACGGAAGCCGTGCGGGCCTTTGCGCAGTCGGTCATCGCCCAGGCGGGCGTAAGCCATGGCAACCTGCACGTGGTGCCAATGGCTGCGCACCGCGCCCATGGGCACGAGCACCTCGGCCCGGCAACGGCTGAACCGGCCAAGCGCCGACGCGGTACCTCCCACGGTCACTAGCGGGCACGTCGCTCAGTTGCCAAGCCAACTGGCAGCAAGATGTTGGTTTCGGCAAGTGGTTGATCAGGGGAAAACCCGAGCACGACAGCGCTGTGAGAGGTAGGCGCGCAGGTTTCGGGTCAGGCACGCAATTTGTATGAGAATTAGCTGATTCGTCATACACACTTCGCCATCCCGGGATCGCCCATGCACGCCTTGCCCACCGACTGGGGCGCGCTCTGCGCGCTGGTGTTTCTCCTGGGGATGCGACATGGCCTGGATGCCGACCACCTTGCGGCCATCGACGGCCTGACGCGCCTCAGCTCGCGCCAGGAACGGGGCTACGCGCGCTACTGCGGTGCACTGTTCTCGCTGGGGCACGGCATCGTCGTGTTGTCGATCGCAGCGCTGGCCGGGACGTTGGGATCCCACTGGGTACCGCCGTCCTGGTTCGAGTCTCTCGGCAGCATCATCTCGATCGGATTCCTTGCCGTCATTGGCATCGTCAACCTTCGGGCGGTCCTGTCCGCCGACTCGCTTGCGGTGGTCCCGCTGGTTGGCTTGCGGGGCAAGGCGCTGAATCGTCTGCTGGCCCGGCTCGGACGCACGCAGGGCGCTGCGGCCGTCATGGGCGCGGGTTCGCTGTTCGCCTTGTCCTTCGACACGCTGAGCCAGTCGGCGCTGTTCGCCGTCATGGCGGTGCAGTTCGGCGGCATCGAGCACGCGCTGACGCTGGGCCTGCTCTTCGTCCTGGGCATGCTCGCGAGCGACGGCGCTAACGGTTGGTGGATCTCGCACCTGATCGGCCGCACCGATCGCCTGGCCGTCGTCGCGTCGCGCGTGATGGGGCGTGTGATGTTGCGCCGCTGGATCGCGCTGCTCGGGCAGACGGGCTTGATGGCTGCGGGTGTCCTCGTTGTCGTGCTTTTGGCGAGTTGGTTCTTATTTGACGCGCTGATTTCGTGGCTGCCGATGGTCTTGGTGGCGCTGTGGATGACCGGCACTCTGATTGCCGCATATATTACCAGGCCGACCCCCTTC
>JBEBIR010000309.1:0-4828 GCA_040080315.1 Gemmatimonas sp. | reverse complement strand
CGATCGACGCTGCCCACCTGGACGCCCGATTCGAGTCGCGTCCGATGGATACGCGCCGGCTACGAGGTGGTGGCTCGCCCCACCGAAGAGGGTGAGTCTTTGGCGTTGACGCTCGTGCCGACACCCTCTCGCGCCACCGCGGAGTGGCCGATCGCCACGGTTCCCGCGCCCGCGTATCAGTTGATCCCGCTCGATGCGCCACCGGTGTCGGCCGCCCTGCACGACGCGTTGTCTCGCGCGTTCGATGCGTCGTCCACGCTCGATGGTGTGGTCACCGCGGTCTCGCGCCGACAGGCCGCCCCACGGGGTCCGGGCCACGCGCGCCGCGTCGTGTTTCGCACCGCCGACCGTCGTCTCTCGCGGCCGATGGACGCGGCGCTCCGCTCGCGAGGGCGCGCGCATGACTGAACGGCTCTCTCGCACGGTCGCCGAATCGCAGAACGAGTCCAGTGAACTCATCATGCCGCAGGATGCGAACATCCTGGGTCATGCATTCGGCGGCGCCATCATGGCGATGGTGGACAAGTCGGCCGCCGTCGCCGCATTCCGCCACGCCCGCACGAATTGCGTCACGGCCTCGATCGATCGCGTCGACTTTCGCGAGCCGATTCATGTGGGCGAACTGGTGACGTGTCGCGCCTCGGTGAATTTCGTGGGCAACACGTCGATGGAGATTGGCGTGCGTGTCGAATCCGAAGATCTCATCACCGGCATTCGTCGGCATACCAACACGTGTTACCTCACGTTTGTGGCCATCGACCGCAACGGGCGACCCGTGCCGATCCCCGAAGTGCGACCGGAACCCGACGAGCAGCGCCGGCGCTATCTCGGTGCACAGGCACGGCGGCAGCGACGACTCGAAGAACGTCAGTCGGAGGCTCGCCTGTCCGCGAGCCTCGATCGTCGAGTCTGAACCCCACCGCATGACGGATCAGCACTCGCCGCGAGAGAAAGACGCGTATGCCGCCATGCGCGTCCCGAACTTCCGCAAGTACATCGTCGCACTGTTCATCCTGACGCTCGGCATCCAGATCCAGGGGACCGTCGTGGGGTGGCAGGTCTACGACCTGACGCGCGACCCGCTCGCGTTGGGACTGGTGGGCCTCGCCGAAGCCATTCCGGCGATCAGCTTGTCGCTGGTTGCCGGACACGTGGCCGATTCGCACGATCGCCGACGCATTGCGCTGTGGGCGATGATCGTTCTCGTCGCCTGCTCGCTGGCACTGTGGGCGCTTGCGCATTCGACACCGCTCGGCCAGTCGCTCTCCGTGCCGCTGCGCGTCAATGCGATCTATGGCGTCATTGTGATCAGCGGTCTGGCGCGCGCCTTCCTGCAACCAGCGCGACAGGCGCTGAGTGCGGAACTCGTACCGCGTCACCTGTTCAGCAATTCGATCACGTGGCGCAGCGGTAGTTGGCAAATGGCCGCTGTCCTTGGACCGGCGCTCGGTGGCGCGTTGTACGCCGTCGGTGGGACGTCGCTGGGGTACGCGGTGGACGCGGCGCTGATGACCATCGCCGTTGGCGTGCTGGTATCGGTGCGGCACCGGTCTCCGACGCGCGAAGTCAGCGATGAACCAATCGGCAAGTCCATCACCGGAGGACTGCGCTTCGTGTTTGGCGAGCCCATTCTGCTGAGCGCGCTGACGCTGGATCTCTTCTCGGTGTTATTCGGCGGGGCGACGGCGCTGCTGCCGGTCTTCGCGGCGGAGGTGCTGCACGGGGGACCCGCAGCCCTCGGCATCTTGCGCGCGGCACCGGCCGTCGGTGCGGTCATGGCCAGTATTGCCCTGACGCGCTGGCCGCCGTTCGCGCGCACGGGTCGAAACCTGCTGGTGGCCGTCGCCGGCTTTGGCGTCTGCATGATTGGCTTCGGCATCAGCACAAGTCTTCCGCTCTCCATCCTCATGCTGTCGCTGGGCGGCGCATTCGATATGGTGAGCGTGGTGATTCGCAGTCTGATGCTGCAGGCGCGAACCCCCGAGGCGCTGCTCGGTCGCGTGGCGGCGGTCAATCAGATCTTCATTGGCTCCTCCAACGAAATTGGCGCGTTCGAATCGGGGCTCACCGCACGATGGTGGGGCGCAGTGGCCAGCGTCGTGGTTGGTGGGTTCGCCACGTTGGCTGTGGTGGCGACGGTCGCCTGGCGCGTACCGACGCTACGCGCCTTGCGCCAAATAAAAACCGATCGGGCACACTAGGCGATCTCCTCGGTCAACTTCAGTTCGATCTCGGTGCCGTCACGCGCCACCGACGACCTGCCAAACACACTCTTCGCTTCGCGTTCCAGATCCTTCGTATCAGCAGAGTAGCGCGCCGAGATGTGGGTCAAGACCAGTCGCCGTGCGCCGGCGAGCTTTGCGACCTCTGCCGCTTCACGCGCCGTACTGTGACCGGTTTCGAGTGCCCGAGCCGCTTCTTCTTCCGCGAAAGTCGCCTCGTGCACCAGCAGGTCTGCGTCGTGTGCAGCGAGCACGGTACCGGCACAAGGACGCGTGTCGCCAGTGACAACGATCTTGCGGCCGCGTCGGCGCTCACCGACCAGTTCCGTCGGCTGCACGACGCGACCGTCGGCCAGGGTAATCGCCTCACCCTTGTGAATCCGGCCCCACATCGGTCCTTCAGGTATGCCCATCGCGCGGGCCAGATCCGGATTGAAGCGACCGAGTCGCTCTTCCTCGACAAGTGCAATGCCAATGCACGAAGTCTGCCGATGATCGACGGCGAATGCGTCGATCCGATACTCGTCGCGCTTCACAGAAGAGCCCGCTTCAAGCTCGGTAATGGTGACCGGGAAGGTGGTGCGCTCGCCACCCAAGCTGATGCATGACCGCAACGTTCTGGCTGAGCCCGCAGGACCCCAGAGCCTCAGCGGGTCGGTCCTGCCTTGCAATTGCAGAGTTCTGATGAGACCCGTCAGACCAAGAATGTGATCTGCGTGAGTGTGCGTGAAAAACAGGTCTTCGAAGGCAAAGGAAACACCATAGCGCATCATCTGGCGCTGCGTTCCTTCGCCACAATCGACGAGAATTGTCTCGCCTTTCCGAATGAGCGCGAGCGCGCTGACGCCTCGCTCAACGGTTGGGCGAGAGGCGGCGGTACCAAGGAAACGGACGAGCATCGGCATCGGCGGAATATAGGCGGACGTTCCCTCGGAGCGGCGCGATGCTTGCTGTACAAGGCCATGAGAGGGCGAACTCGGCGATCTTACGTGCGGACGGTCCGATGCTTGCAGGACGGACGGTTCTGGGTGTGTGCTGTGCCGGTCGCGAAACAGTGCCATGTTAGTACCAACCGTCGCACAACACACGATTTGATGAACGGCCAGAACAGCCGGGGGGCATATGTCCGGAAAAAGCCGACGCGGGTTCGCGTCGATGGATCCCGCTAGACAGCGGGAGATTGCGAGCAGAGGTGGGAGGGCGGCGCACGAAAAGGGCACCGCTCATGAGTGGTCAGCCAATGAGGCCCGGGAAGCCGGTCGCAAGGGCGGCGTCACCGTTTCGCAGGATCGCGACCATATGGCAGCGATCGGGCGAGAAGGCGGCGAGTCGCGAAGCGCAGCAGCCCGTCAGGCGCGCCAGCGGACACCGGATCGGGAAGTTCCGATGACGGTTTCTCGCGATGGCCTGGATAGTCGTCGCGGAGAAAATCGGTCGGTGGAGCGGTCTCGTGCCGAGACGCTTCGCTCCGAAGGGCAGAGCGACGAATCGTCGTCCGCGCGGTAGGCGATAGCGCAGGCGACAAGTACAAGATCTGCCAGCAACGAAACGGTCACCCGAAACGGTGGCCGTTCTGTTTGTGCTGATGCGGCGGATTCCCTGGGATCGCGGCGCTACGCGGGGTAGCGCAGACGCAACGCCTCGTGTCGCGCGCGGTCTATGTTGCGCCCGCTCACCAGCGCCACCACTGGTCCTTCGATGGTACTGATGAGACCGTGGCGCAGTGCGGCGACCGTGACCGCACCCGCTCCTTCCACCGTGAGCCCTTGGGTGCGAGACAGCCACGCAATGGTCTCCCCCAGCAACGCTTCACTCACCAGACAGAATTCATCCGCGCACGTTTGTCCGATATGCAGCGCGTCTTCATCAATTTGACCGGCGAGTCCGTCGGCGAGCGTTGGTGAGTGCGCAATCTCCACCACGCGTCCCGCCGCAACGCTGCGTGTCATGGCTGCGGTTTCAACACTCTGCACGCCAATAATGCGCACGGAGGGCGCGAGCGTACGAAGTACCACGCCCATACCGCCCAGCAACCCACCGCCACCGGTGCAAATCACGACCGTGCGAACAGACGACAATTGCTCGAGGACCTCGAGCGCCACGGTGCCCTGGCCGGCCAACAGGTCGACGCCGAGACACGGGTTGATGAATCGGATGCCGTGCGCGATGGCATGTGACTTGGCCAACACCATCGCGGCGTCATAGTCGGGCGCTTGGTCGTTCACGGTCGCGCCCAGCGCACGAATGCCATCCTTCTTGATCTGCGGCGCGTCGGTCGGCACATAGAGCATGGCGGGGATTCCGAACGCGCGCGCCGCGAACGCCACGCCGAGTCCGTGATTGCCGGCGCTGGACGCCACAACGCCCTTCGCGCGTTCTGCCGGTGACATGACGGCGAGCACGTTGTACGCGCCACGCACCTTAAACGACCCAGTTGGGTTCTCCAGTTCGTACTTGAAGTACACGTCGGTGCCACAGATCGTCGACAGGGCATCGCTGCGTTCGAGGCGACTGGGCGGCATCACCTCACGCACGTGTATCGCGGCGGCGCGTATGGCCTCCACCGAGGGGAGAATGCGAGGGTCGAGCAGGGGGCTGGTCATGAG
>JBEBIR010000308.1:0-4833 GCA_040080315.1 Gemmatimonas sp. | reverse complement strand
CCGTATTCTGCGCGTCCTGCCAGCGCTGATCACCCGACCTCGAAGTCCAAAGCGGCGGTCACGCGAGCGACGAAAGCCCGGCGCGGCGCGCGGGTCGCGGTGGAGCAACTCGACCTTGCGGTCGGTTCGGCCGACGCCGATGTCGGTCGATTGCGCGATCACGTGCGCGCCGGCGCTCGCAACGTTCCCGGTGTGTATCTCATGCGTGGCGCGCATGGTGACGTGCTGTACGTGGGCAAGAGCACGCAGTTGCGCACGCGATTGCTCTCGTATTTTCGCCTTCCCTGGCCGGAACATCGCCACGCACGGATGCTGCGGGAGACGGCCAGCCTCGAGTGGGAGGAGCAGCCCAGCGAGTTTGCCGCACTGCTGCGCGAGGTGCGTCTCATTCGCGCGCACTTGCCGCGCTACAACACCAAGTCGGCGCGTCCGCTGCACCGCTGGTGGGTGATCACCATCAGCGACGGTGTCGCGCCGCGGCTTCGGGTGCAACGTGCGAGCGCGGCGGTGCGCGGTCGGAATGCCGGCCACGCCGGAATCATCGGACCCTTTTCAAGTCGCGGGCCGTTGGTGGAGGCCTTGCGGGTGCTTAACGATGCGCTCGGCCTTCGTGATTGTCCCGACCGTGTGCGTCTGATGCTGCGCGATGTCGCGGAGCTGTTCGACGACGTGCAGTATCCGCAGTTGGCCCGCACCCCCGGATGTCACCGCTACGAAACGCGCCGTTGTCTCGGTCCATGCGTTGGCGCCTGCAGTGCCTCTGAGTATGGCGCGCAGTTGACGCGCGCGCGTGCCGTGCTGGAAGGACGTGACGATTCCCCTCAGCAGTCTCTGGTACGCGAGATGGCGGTGGCCAGCGCCGCATTGTCTTATGAGCGCGCGGGATGGCTTCGTGATCGACTCGCGTCGTTGCAGGAACTCGAAGGGCAGCTCAAGCGGGTCCGCGAGGCGGTGGCACAGCCAAGTGGCGTGTATGCCGTACCTGGGCGCGAAGGCGACGATCGGGTGTACCTCATTCGCCACGGTCGGGTCATCGACGAAGCGCGCTGCACGGACCTGTCGGCGATGGAGTCGCTGCACCGTCGGGCAGCGCAACCGGACGCGAGCGCCAGCGGCATTGCCGCGGATCATCTCGACGAAGTGATGATGATCGGCCAGTGGTTCCGCACGCGGCCACTCGATGGGGATGAGCCTCGGCACGCGGGAATTGCGCGTGGTGAGCATGACGACATTTCTGGTGGTCTCCCACGGTCATGCACGCGTGACGACATCCCGTCCGGCGTGCATATTCCCGCGTTCCTCAATTCCGACGGGTCGCACGGCCAAGGCCGTTCCTACCCGCCGATCGCCAGATCGTCGCCTCTTGCATCAGTGGACTCCCATGCCGGATAAAAGGCCGCCACGCGATAGCGCTACGCCCGGGGCACACGAACCAAGCGCCGAGCCGAAGAGCCGAACATCGGGCCTGCCGCTGGAGCAGTTGCTGGAAGATGTGTACCCGCAGTTGCGCGCCTTGGCCGGGCATCTCATGCGCAATGAGCGTGAGGAGCACACGCTGCAACCCACCGCCTTGGTTCACGAGGCAGTGCTGCGACTGCTCGAACAGGAATCGGTGACGTACACGAATTCACGACATCTCATTGCGATCGCTGCATCGGCCATGCGTCGCGCACTGGTGGATCACGCACGCCGGCGACGTTCGACGAAACGCGATGGCGGGGTTCGGGTGGAGCTCAGTGACGACCTCCCCGCCGCGAATGATCGGGATCTTGACCTCATTGCGGTTGACGAGGCGCTGATCCGGTTGGCAGCCATGGATGCGCGTCAGGCGCGCATCGTGGAACTGCGCTATTACGCTGGTTTGGACATCGAGGAGACGGCAGCGGCGCTTGATATCTCGCCAGCCACCGTGAAACGCGATTGGGTGCTGGCCAAGGCCTGGCTGCAACGTGAGATCGGGCCGTGAACGCGCGCGACGGCGAGTGGGACGCCGTGAAGACATGGTTTCACGCGGCGCTCGAGCGTCCCACCGCTGAGCGTGCGGAGTATCTGGAGTCGGCGTTGCGCGAACGGCCGGCGTTGCTGCGAGAGGTGAGAAGCCTGTTGACGGCGCATGACGAAGGGGCGGAGCGGTTCGAACGAGGGTAGCTCAGCCGTCTTCCGGCTCCACGACTTCCTCGTCATTCAGCAGCTGGATCAACTCCGCATCCACTTGTCGCGCGTTGATGTACAGCTTCGCGACGCTCGGCTGCAGCTTGAACCGTCGCGCACCGGCCGCGCCCGGATTGATCACGGTGCGTCGAGCCGCGCGGACGATCAACTGCTGATGCGTGTGTCCGTACACAATCACATCCGCGTGCATGTAGGCGCCCACCAGTCTCGGCGGATTCGGGTTGGCCAATTCATGCCCGTGCGTCACAACCACACGGACTTGCTCGAACATCTCATCAATGCGTTCGACGAGATCGGGTCGGCCTGGGGCGTCGGTGTTCCCCCACACCGCACGCACGGGAGCGATCGCTGCCAACTCAATGAGCAACGCCGCGGGTCCCACGTCGCCGGCATGGAGGATCAGGTCGACGCCGGCGAGCGCGTCAAATACTTCCGGACGCAAGAGCCCGTGCGTGTCCGCGATAAGTCCGATGGTGATCACGACGAAAGGTACACGGCACGACCGGCGTGCCGCGATCCTTCGACGTCGCGGCGGCTCAGCTGCCCGACTCCTCGCGCCGTCGCTTCAGCTCGGCCAATGCACTCTGGCCATCGAGCGTTTCCGGGAATCGTTCCGCCATGCGTCGAAGCTCCACCATCACGCGCCCCGGATCGCCGAGCGGCCCCAGATACAGGTCAATCAGGCGATGTGACGCGTACAGTTCATCACCGGGCCGCGCGTCCGGCGCGCGTCGAATCCGCTGGAACAGTGACTCGGCGCGCTTGGGATCGCCTGAGGACATGGCATGCAGTTCCGCTTCCGCGCGCAATGATGCCACCGTGTCGCCGGATTTTGCACGCGTCGACTCGAACTCGGCGGTCGCGTCTTCCAATCGACCAGCGGCCACCAGCGCTTCGGCCTTCGAGTGTCCGGCCGGCCCTCGGGAGCGCCCTCCCGGACTCATGATCGATACCACGAGCTGGCCAGAGATCCACTGCACCAGCTTCACGACCGTGAGTCCTGTGAGCAAGAGCCCTGCGACAATCGACGGCGCCATGACCAATCGCCGGGTCCCTTCCATTTCCAACAGCGTGGCGAGGACATACCCAACGGGTGACAAGAGCAGCACCGCAAAGACGAACCCCAACGCACTCGAGCGACGCTGTCGGGCGCGTTCGGCTGCAACAGCACGTTCTATCAGTTCGGGGTCGGGCACGGAGGCTCAGATTGCAGATTGAGACGAATGACGAACCACTAACGCGCGCCCGACCAGCGCCTGCCAAGGGAATGTTCGACGTCGAGGTGATCGAGCACGCGCGCGACCATGAAGTCGACCAGATCCGCAATACTGCCCGGGCGATTGTAGAAACCCGGCGACGCCGGAATCACGATGGCGCCGGCGCGGGTGAGCTGCGTCAGATTCTCCAGATGAATCAGTGACAACGGGGTTTCACGTGGTACGACGATCAGACGACGCCGCTCCTTGAGCGCAACGTCGGCGGCCCGCTCCACCAGCGAGCGTGACGTGCCGTGCGCAATGGCACTCACCGTGCCCATCGAGCAGGGACAAATCACCATGCCGCTCGATCGCGCCGATCCCGACGCGGGCGCGGCGCCGCGATCATTGTCATCGAACACGGTCACGCAGTCGTCAAAGCCCCCTGCGCCGGCGTGTTCGCGAAGTGCGGCCATGTCACCAATGTCTGCCTCAGTGCTGAGCAGTCGAAATCCGTGACCCGAGACGATGAGCCACGTGGGGACTCGATGTTCCACGAGCTGCTGCAACAGGCGCACCGCGTAGGGTGCTCCCGACGCCCCAGTGATGGCCAGCACGACCGGATGGCGGAGCGCGGTGCCAGAAGCGACGGTCGTACTCACGTGAGCCTCACGATGCAGATACGCCAACGAAACGCGCGACCAACACGATCAGCAGAAATCCAATGGAGATGACGCCATTCATGGTGAAGAATGCGGCGTCGATACGGCTCAAGTCATCGGCGCTCACGAGACGATGCTCCCAGACCAACATCCCAGCCATCCACGCCACGCCAGCCCAGAGAATCGACTGCGCCGCCGAAGCGCTGTTGACGAGCGGCTGCGAGGCCACCACGACCGCCAGACACAGCACCGACACCACATGCAGCGCGCGAGCCAGCCGAATAGCCGATGGCACACCAATGGCCGACGGAATGGAGTGCAGACCGTTCACACGATCGAACTCGGCGTCCTGCAGCGAATACAGCATGTCGAAGCCGGCGCTCCACGTGACCACCACCATCGCGAACGCGCACAACTGCCACCACGGGTCACTCCACGCGCCGGTGACGGCCAGATAGCCGCCCACCGGAGCGATACTCAGTCCCAGTCCCAGCCACAGATGCGACCAGCGGGTAAATCGTTTCGTGTAGCTGTACGTCAGCACCCACAACAAGGCGAGTGGCGACAGAGCCGCACAGAGCGTGTTCAACTGGTATGACGCATACACGAACAACAGCGATGCCACAATCACCGACACCTTGGCCTGCGCCAGCGTGAGCACACCGCGAGGAAGTTCCCGATTGGCCGTCCGCGGGTTCACGGCATCGACATCGCGATCGACGATGCGATTAAAACCCATCGCGGCAAATCGCGCGGCGGTAAACGCCACCATCACCCACCCGATCATGCGTCCGGAAATCGGC
>JBEBIR010000307.1:0-4839 GCA_040080315.1 Gemmatimonas sp. | reverse complement strand
TCGACGACACGCGTGGCGAAGGTGAAGCGCGTGATGATCTGATTGATTGCGGCCGATGTATACGCGGAGCGCGCACCAATGAACTCGACCTGCGAGGCCAGCCCTTCGGCGAAGCGACGCTCCACCAGTGCGAAGGCACGCTGTGCCGAGAGCAGGCGATCGTCCGCTGTGGTGAGTGCGCCGCGTGCGGCTTGCACTCCGTCGTAGGCGTTCTCCACCTGCACGCGCACGGCGCGTTCGGCTTCGCGGCGTTTCAGATCGGCTTCGTTCCGAAACGCCGTGGCTTGTTCGCGGCGAGCACCATGGCGTCCGCCGCTGAACAGGTTCCAGGAAAACACCAGGTTGGCCAGTGCGACGTCGTCCCGCGTGCTCGCACGGTACTGATTGCCCTGAATGCCGTAGCTGGCTGACAGCGCCAGCGATGGCAGATAGCTGGACGTGGCCAGTCGATGCTGCGCGTTGGCGAGGCGAATGCCGGTGCGCGCCTGCGCCAGCTCTTCGCGATGTGTCATGGCGTGCGCGAGCGCCGACGCGAGCGCCAACGAATCGGTGCGCAGGAGTGTGCTGTCACTGGCCAGCGTGATGGCGGCATCGGGATCGCGATCACGCAGGAGATTGAAGCCGCGTTTGGCGGCGTCGCGTTGCCGCCGCGTGTCATCCAGTTGCTGCTGCACCGCACTGCGTTCGGCGCGGGCGCGCAACAGAGCGTCCGGAGTGGATTGGCCGGCGTCGATCAGGCGAGTGCTGACCCGGACGTTCTCGTCCAGCAGGGGCATGGTGGCTTCGAGCGTGGCCACTGCCTGATGGAGACTCGCGTACCCCAACCAACTGAGTTGGACATCGGCGGCCAGTTGTCGCATGGCGACGTGGCGGTTCGCGCCAACCAGATCTCGCTGCGCACGAGCGGCGGCATGTGCCGCGCCAATGGCGTCGTTGAACAGCGGAAGGGACAGCTCGAGCTTTGACTCCTGCTTGAACGGCAGCGTGGCGTTGATGTTCGTGGGAAACCGGGGCTGGCCGATGAGCTGGTTGAGCGCGCCGTACGCCGGGTTGATGAAGTCGCCGATGTTCACCACTCCGCTGACTTCCGAGTAGCGCGCATTGACGTCCAGCGACGGCAGGAATCGACCGCGCGCTTCACGGACCTGCGCATTGGCGCGGTCCAACTGCGTGCGCTGCTGCGCGAGCATGAGGTTGGCGCCAATGGCTTCGGCTACATACCCGTCGAGAATCGCACGGGCCGATGCTGGTGCGGGCTGCGACGGCGCGGTCGTCAGCGGCACGAGTGTTCCTGTCAGGATCGTCAGTGTCAGCACGCCAAATCGAATGGTTGGCCGTTCAACAAACATGAGTCTAGAAGGTAACAGTGTTAGGTATGGAGGCCTTAAGAAGGGCGCCGAAGCGCCCTCGATGTTGCTGCAGAATCCCGATTCCTTAACGGGTCCTCAGCTGCCTGGGTTTCGCAGCGCACCGCGAATCGTGACATCGATCAGGGAACGGACGGTTTCACGCGGTGCGCGCCACTCGATCTTTGGGTCGTTGGCGTGGTTGAGCCACAGCGAAATCACGCCGTGAATGCCGCCCCAAGTCATCTGCGCCAGCTCATGCGGGTCGGACAGTTCCGGGCGGTAGTGCCCGCCATCGATGCCCTCGGTGACGGTGTGGAGGAGGAACCTGTAGGCGTCCTCATCTGGCGGAGTTACCGCGTTGCCGCACCCATCGACCGTGGGGTGCTCCATTAGTGTCATGAACATGAATCGATACTGGCTCGGATTTGCCAGTGCAAAGTCGGCGTAGGCCAGGCCCATCCGACGCAATCGCTCAACCGGATCCTCGATCCTGCCTATCTTGTACAGCGACTGCGCGAGTGCCGAGAAGTCGGCCATGCACAGCTCCAGCAGGAGGGCGTCCTTGTCCTGGAAGTGGTGATAGATCGCCGTGGGGGTATAGCCGATTTTTGCGGCGATAGCGCGCATGGTGGTGGCCTCCACGCCCTCGCTCACGAACAGCTCCCGCGCCGCATCAAGAATAGACTGGCGCGTTTCGGCCTTTTGGCGCTCTCGGCGAGCGAGCGAACCGGATCGGATGGCGGACGTGGTCATGGCAGTACTGTACGAGAATCACCTAACGCCGTCAAGTCACTCACGAAGTTCAAAGCGAATTGGGCGCAAAAGCGGCTGTCCTCCAAAGTTCGCTCGTCAGGTCGGCCACCCGCAGAATAGGTCCCGGATTCGGGCGACCCCCTACAGGAAATTGCATAAGGCTAGTGCAAATTGGCGCCGTTGTTTCCTCCCCCGCCAGAGCCCGTCCGAGGCCCCCTGATGCCGTCCGCACGACTGCCGCTTGTCACCACGCACCCCGTGTGGAGCGTCGCCCAGATTGCCGGGATGGTGCTCACCACGGTGTTGGTGTTCTCGCTGGTTCGGTGGCCCGACCTGTCGTTGCATGTCCTTTGGGATATGGTGATCCCCTTGCTCCCCGCCGTCTTCCTGGTGAATCCGCTTGTGTGGCGGAATGTGTGTCCGCTCGCCACGCTGAATGCCTTCGGAGGCACGCGACGAGCGACTCCGGTGATGCTCACGTCAACGCAATCGACGGCCGGCGTTGTTGGCATCGTGCTCTTGTTGCTGATGGTGCCAGCACGTCGGCTCCTGTTCAATGAACATGGGGTCGCGCTGGCCGCGACCATTGTGGCGGTGGCCGCGCTGGCGCTGATGGCGGGATATCTGGCTCCACGTCGCTCGGGATTCTGCAACTCGTTGTGTCCCGTGCTTCCCGTCGAAAAGCTGTACGGACAATCCCCGCTTGTCGCGATGGGCTCCGCGCGGTGTGGCGACTGCGCGCGCTGTACGCCGGTGGGATGCATCGACCTCGTCGGCCGTCGAAGCGCGGTGCAAAGCGTTGTCGGTATTCGGGGTGAACAGTGGTTGCTGAGCCCATTCGGCGCGTTCGCCTGCGCATTCCCGGGGTTTGTGATTGGCTACTTCACGACGACGAACGGCGACGGCGCCACGGCGGCGAGCACGTATGCTCATGTCGCCCTGTGGTCCCTCGGCAGCGTCGCCGTTCTGGGGATGATCGCGCGCGTGATCCGCGTACGCGCATCGCTCATGCTTCTGGCGCTTGGCGGACTCTCGGCAGGGATCTACTACTGGTACGCCGCCCCCAGACTGGCAGCGGCGTTTGGCGGCGGAGCAACCATGGGGATCGGGACCAGAATTTTCGCCCTGTGCCTGGTCTCCCTCTGGTTCGTGCACGGCATGCGGCGTCCGTGGCGCCCCTCGGTGGTGTAACGGCCACACATGAAGCTCGTCGCGCGCGACACGCTCATTCCGCGAGCATGACTGCGAAGTTCGGAGGCCTTCCCCGTCGTCGAGCACCAACGTCTCGCACGTGGGTGGTAAGCATCGTCACAAACATTCGCGCTCTTTTCGCAGACTCACAACACGCGCGTTAGGATTCGTGGTATCACTTCTACTATGACGCACCCCACACGCCGTCTCCCCCTGCGGCACCACCGCACTCACTCGTCCCTGCGAATGTGTACGCTGGTGACTGCGCTTGGCGTCGGTCTGGTGGCGTTGCTCCCCGCTACGGTGTCTTCACAACCGCAGGGCCGTCTGGGAGTCGCCTGGTCGCTTCCCGATCCCAACGACCTCATGTCGCGCGTCATTCACCGCATCGTGACGCAGGACAAGCCGGGCGGTGTGCCGGTGACTGAGTATCCGCAGCGAGCATTTGGACGCGAAGAGACAGCGGCAGCGGTGCGCGCATACGCTGGTCGCGCCGTTGTGCTGGGTCCCGAGATATTCGCTGACGTGGTCACGTGGCCGGTCGCGCGCGCGAAGGATACCCTGCCGTGCACAAGTGTGCCCACCATCACACCCGCCAGCGTCTCGAGTACACCGCTGCCGTGCTCCGCACCGAACGCGCTGTGGTTAGCCGTCACCAAGCTTGAGCGTGGCGACCTGCCGCATGAGTTGCACGTATGGTACGCCACACGCTTCCGTTCCGATGCACAGGGTAGCGTGCAGAGTTCGACGTACTCGTTCTGCGAACGCTGGCTGCGCCTGAACGGCGTGTGGAAGTACGACGGCTTCGTACGGATGACGAAGGGCGTCGTCACGCCCTGATTCGCCTCGCGGCTACTGGGTGCTGTCCAACTGCCACGACGTGTGCACCCACCGGCCGTTCGTCCGCACGAACACTTCAGTGGCAAGACCCTTCTGCGTCGCGCGCGTGCCCGCCCGCTCAGTGACCACCGCATAGTGGGAAAACATCACCACCACATCGCGGAAATGATGCGTGGTGTTGGACGCGAACGTCACCGACACGAACTTCCCGCCATCCGCCTTGAACTTCGCCGAACCGGCAATCGTCTCGTTCAACGACTGCCAGTGCGGTGCGTCGGCACTGATCGCCACAAGCTCCGGAGCCAGTACTCGGCGTAACTGCGCGGTGTCACCGGAGAACCAGTGCACCCACACGTCCTTTCGAATGACCTCAAGCGCAACGAGGTCGGCCTGCGGCAGCGGTGTCGAGACGGTCGGTGCCGCCTGCGCCATCAGCGGCACGGCAGGGAGCGATACGGCGACGAGCGACATGGTCGATGCGACCAGCACACGAATGCGAAACGGCAGCGTCATCATCCCTCCTGAAGGTTGAGGGCGAAGGCTACGACCGTCGGTGCATGAAGTCTTGCACTTTCCGTCGTCTTTCGCGCAGCGCCAGTGTGCGCCACTGCGAGGCCCGAACA
This sequence comes from Gemmatimonas sp., assembly GCA_040080315.1. Lineage (GTDB taxonomy): Bacteria > Gemmatimonadota > Gemmatimonadetes > Gemmatimonadales > Gemmatimonadaceae > Gemmatimonas. Next base: position 83 of record JBEBIR010000307.1, on the reverse strand, counting down.
CCCAGTGTGCGTTGGAAGGTGCGGCAGAAGTGGCTCAGGTTCTCGAACCCCGCGCGGTAGCAGCTGTCGCTCACACTGCACCC
>JBEBIR010000306.1:0-4841 GCA_040080315.1 Gemmatimonas sp. | reverse complement strand
TGAGCTGTTCCTTCTTCGTGTAGTTCGTGAAGCCGCCGCCTTCCTCGCTGCCCGCTTCAAGATCCTTGAGCTTGCGAATCTGCTTCTTGACGGTCCCGAAATTGGTCAGCATGCCACCCAGCCAGCGCTCGGTCACGAACATCGCGCCACTGCGCTCGGCTTCGGCGCGCACGATGGCCGCCAACTGGCGCTTGGTGCAGACGAACAGGACACTTTCTCCGCGCAGCACCACTTCGCGCACGAGCTTCTGTGCCAGTTCAATCTGGCGCAGGGTCTTCTGCAGATCGATGATGTGAATGCCGTTGCGCTCGGCGAAAATGAACCGGCGCATCTTCGGGTTCCAGCGTCGGGTCTGGTGCCCGAAGTGGACGCCCGCGGCGAGCAACTGCTCGAGGGACGGAATCGTCATGTTGTGTACGACTGAAGGTTGAAAATTCGTCCGCTGTCGTCGTGGCCGGCGGCGACCTGACCCCGAAGGGACCTGGCACCCGCCACCGGCTCAGACAGCGTGAGAGATACGCTGCGTCGCGGACAAGCCGCGACGACTAGCGCTTGGAGAACTGGAACCGCTTACGTGCACCGGCGCGACCCGGCTTCTTGCGCTCAACCTCACGCGCATCGCGCGTCAGGAGGCCGAACTCACGCAACTTCTTTCGGTTGGTTTCATCGAGCTTGACCAACGCGCGCGCAATAGCGAGACGAACCGCGCCCGCCTGACCTGACACGCCGCCACCATCGAGGACCGCTTTGACATCGAAGCGTCCCAACGTATCGGTGAGCGTGAATGGCTGTTGAATGGCCGACACCAACGTTGGCCGAGGGAAATAATCACCAAGGGTCCGTCCGTTCACGTCCCACTTCCCGGAACCCGGCGTGAGATACAAGCGACACACTGCACGCTTGCGGCGTCCCAGGGACTGAATCTGCTCCGACATCACTTGGCCTCAGCGTTGGAGAAGGCAAGCGACGTTGGGACTTGCGCCACATGCGGATGCTCGGCGCCCGCGTACACACGCAGTTTGCGGCGCAGGACCTGACGCCCGAGTGCGGTCTTTGGCAGCATGCCGTAGACCGCCTTCTCGATGATGCGCTCTGGATGGCTGGCCATCACGGACGCATACGGCGTGTGCTTTTCGTGGCCCATGTAGCCGGTGTGCGTAAAGTAGGTCTTCTGCTCAGCCTTGCGGCCCGTGACCGTTACTTTGGACGCATTGATCACGATGACAAAGTCACCCGTGTCCATGTGCGGCGTGTACATGGGTTTGTGTTTGCCACGAATGATCTTGGCAATCTCCGACGCGAGCCGGCCCAGAACCATTCCTTCCGCATCGACGATGTACCATCGACGATCGATATCCTTCGGGGTCGCGCTGTAAGTCTTCATGCGTGCAGATACTCAGGAGGCGCCGTGCGGCGCATCGTACGGGATCGAAAACATGGACCGCCGACGCCGAACACACTCACGGGAGGGTGCCCGTCGAGCGACCCGGAAGAAAGTCACGGAAGTCGAGACAGACTCGTAAGTTACTGTACTTCGGGAACGCTGTCAATCCAGCCCGAACCTTCACCCCCTCTAGGAGTTCAGCATGGGCATGGTAGCCGAGTTCAAGGAATTTGCGATGAAGGGCAGCGTCATGGACCTCGCCATCGGCGTGGTCATTGGCGGGGCCTTTCAGAAGATTGTCGACTCGATGGTGACCGATGTCATCATGCCGCTGATCGGGGTGGTCACCGGCGGAGTGGACTTCACGAACCGCTTCGTGGTGCTGAAGGGCGACGGAGCGTTCAGCACGCTTGAAGAGGCCCGGAAGGCCGGTGCCCCGATTCTGGCCTACGGGCAGTTCGTGAACCATGTCATCACATTCCTGATCGTCGCCTTCACCCTGTTCATGGTGATCAAGGCGGTCAACCGCATGCGCCGCAATCAACCCGCTGCGGCCCCAGCCTCGGTCTGACGCGCCTCGTCGGGTAAGGGGCCCAGTTCCACAAGAACGGCCCCTTTCTCGACGGGCAAGCCGGCAACGGCACGTACCGACAGGACGACCCCCGGCGCGGCCGCACGGAGTTCGTTTTCCATCTTCATCGCCTCGACCACAACCAGGCCCTGCCCCGCGACGACGGTATCGCCTGGCGCCACGTTCACTCGGACGACAAGTCCCGGCATCGGGGCGAGCAGCGGGGCTGGACCCGACGCCACGGCCGACGCCGCGGTCAGGTCCCGGATCGTGCGCATGCGCTCGTCCAGCGCCTCGGTTTCGACGCGCGCCCCATCGACATCAAGCGTCCAGCGACCGCGCGTGGCGCCGCGCCTCGCAACGACCCGGTGCACCTGTTCGCCAACCCGCACGAGCCGCATCGGCGTGCCATCCACGATGGTCAGCGCGACCTCCATGGACTCGCCGTCGACAATCGCGTGCGTGCCGTCAAGCTCCACCGCGATGCGCTCGCCGTTCACGTCGACGATGTACTTCATGAATCCTCCGGGATCAGCACACAGACGGTTTCCACGTGCGCTGTTTGCGGAAACATGTCAAAACACTGGAGCGATGCCACCCGCCAGCGAGGAAGGCGCGAAAGGTCGCGCGCCAGCGTGGCGGGATCGCAACTCACGTACAGAATTCCGCGAACTCCACGCGTGGCCGCCTCGGCCAGCGACGCCGTCACGCGAATATCCACTCCGCGTCGCGGCGGATTGAGCACCACCAGGTCGGCCGGCAGCGCCTGATCCAGCGCGTCCTCCACCAGCGCCGTGATCGCGCGCGCGTTCGGAAACGCCGACAATCGACTCGACGCGCGCGCCGTGGCCACCGCGTCCAGTTCGATCGCCGTCACGCGCGCCCCGTCGCGCGCCAGCGCTTCCGCCAACTCGCCGCGTCCACTGTACGCATCAATAACCGAGCTGGGTGCAAACCCGCGGGCCGACGCCAGCACATGCTCACGCAGTGCATGGGCCACATCAGGATTCACTTGGGCAAATGCCATGACCTCGGGCTCCGGATCTCCGGAAAGCTGTACGGCCGCTCCGCCCTCAGGCTCCCACCACACCGCCGCAATCGGCGTCACGTCGGCACGAACAGCGGTTGCCCACGCGCCCGCCTCACTCCACGCTACGCCTCCCAACACCACCAGGGCGACCCGATCTCCCGGATCACCAAGCAAGCGCAACGAGACGCGCAGCGTCGTGCCTGGTCGGAGGTTCGGCAGGCCGCGCAACAGGTGACGTACGCGCAGCCAGCACTCGATGAGGCGTGGATGCGCAATGGGACATTCCTCCAGCACGAACACACGTCCGGCGTCGTCGAAGGCATGCAGTCCGCCGATCCATCCGGCACCACGCGAACGGAGTGCGAGCGTCAGGCGCTCGCGGTAGCCCCATTCGGCGCCCGACACCAACTCGGGGAGCGCGACGTCGCGATGCCCGACACGTTGCAACGCGTCGCGCACAATATGTCGTCGCGCGTCACGTTGCGCGTTGGCCGTCAGATGCTGCAACTGGCAACCGCCACATTTGTCGGCGACATAATGACGACACGCCGGTTCAACGCGAAGCGACGAAGACTCGAGCAGTTGCAGCACGCGCCCGCGCGCGTAGCGCGCATGCGGCACATACGCGACCTGCGCCACATCACCCGGTGCGGTGCGCGGAACGAAGCACGCCAGACCGCTCAGGCGACCGACACCGTCGCCGCCCGCGGCAATGGCGTCGATGCGGACGTTGCCCACCTGCTCGGCTGACTCCTCGGAGCGCGCGGAGCGCGAGTTCAGGCGGGTTCGCGCGCGCGGAGTGGGACGTCTCACGCGGCGGAACTCACGGACCACGCACGGCTTCGCGGCGCGCCAATGCCGCCCACGAGGCGCGCGCATCGTCAGCACCGATGCTGCTCTCCGGTCGCGCCGCAGGACGCGCGCTGTTGCGCTCTTCGTGCGTGATCAACGCCGATGCCAGGGCGGCGAGGCGTAACGTGTTTCGGTCATTCGTTGGACCCGTGAGGGCATCCATCGTCTGCTCAAGCCACTGAATCGAGATATCACCGCTCTGGAACTCGGGATGGTCCATCACGCGCAAGTGGAATGCGCGAGAGGTCTCGATGCCGTCGATGGTGAGCTCAAGCAGAGCGCGACGCATGCGCGCGATGGCCAGCGTCCGATTTGGCGCGTGCACAATCAACTTGGCCAGCATCGGATCGTAATAAAGACCAACCTCGCTGCCGGCCTCGATGCCACTGTCCCATCGCACCCCTGGCCCGCTGGGAATATGCAGGTGCTCCACGCGACCGATCGACGGCAGAAATCCATTCGTCGGATCTTCGCTGGTGATGCGGCATTCAATGGCCCAGCCGCGCGGCGTGAAGTCCTTTTGCGCAAACGGCAGCGCCGCGCCGGCGGCAATGCGAATCTGCCACTGCACCAGATCAAGCCCCATCACCAGTTCAGTGACCGGATGCTCTACCTGGATGCGCGTGTTCATCTCCAGAAAATAGAACTCTCCAGACCGGTCAAGCAGGAACTCGCACGTGCCAGCATTCACATAGCCTGCCGCACGCGCGGCCGCGACCGCCGTCGCGCCCATGCGCGCGCGCAGCGCGGGCGTGACCGCCACGCTTGGCGCTTCCTCGATCATCTTTTGATGACGACGCTGAACCGAGCATTCGCGTTCGCCCAGATGCACCACATTCCCGTGCGTGTCCGCAAGAATCTGGATCTCCACGTGTCGTGGTCCCTCGATGTACTTCTCCACGTACACGGCGTCATCACCAAACGCGTTCTGCGACTCACGCCTCGCCGACGCCAACGCGTCGGCCATCTCGGAGGGTGCGCGGACGATGCGCATCCCTTTGCCA
>JBEBIR010000305.1:0-4901 GCA_040080315.1 Gemmatimonas sp. | reverse complement strand
CGCGCCGAGCGCGTAAATATCCGCGCGATGGTCGATCGTTGGATCGCCAGCGGCCTGCTCGGGTGCCATGTAGGCCGGCGTGCCGATGGATGTGCCGACCTGGGTGAGCGTGGCGTCGCCGCTCGCCGTGCGAGACGCGCTGATGGCCTTGGCGATGCCGAAATCGGTGACGACGGCGACGTCACCCGAGATGAGCACGTTGTCGGGCTTGATGTCGCGATGCACGACACCGCGCTGGTGGGCGTAGGCGAGCGCCTTGGAGACATCGCGCAGGATGCCGACGACCTCAGCGATCGGCAGCGGCCCATGCCCAAGCCGAGCGCGCAACGACTCGCCCTCCACGTACGGCATCGTGTAGTAGGGGAGACCCTTCGTCTCGCCGGCAGTGTGCACCGGCACGATGTTGGCGTGCTGCAGGGCCGCGACAGTCTGGATCTCGCGTTCGAAGCGTTCGACGCTGATCCCCTGTGCGAGTTCCGGCGATAGCACCTTCACCACCACCTTTCGGCGGAGCCGCAGCTCCTCGGCGACGAAGACGCGCGACATGCCGCCGCCGCCGAGTTCGCGCTCGAGCGTGTAGGTGCCGCTGAGCGTGGCCTGAAGCTGTTCGCGGAGTTGCTCTGACACGTCGAAGTGGGGTGCGGGGAGTGGCAACCGATCGCTACGCGAATGTACGGAGGCGGCGCGTGCGGAGCCAGTCCGGCGAACCTGTCTCGCTGGCGCTTTCGCCAGCGTCGGGCGCGCACCGCCGTGCGTGGCTCGTCTAGTAGCGGAACAACCGGTTGATCTTCACCACCAACGCGCGGTTCTTGAGTCCGCGCACCGTCGTCGGCGTGGCGTAGCGGTCGTCGCGCACGTCGCGTTCGTCGGTGTACACCAGAAACAGCTCGCTGCCCGGCGCGTACTCCCACCGAAAGCGCAGGTTCGTGCTGAAGGCGCGGTCGGCCGAGTTGTACTGCAGGAGCGCGCTGGCGAACATCAGCGGCGAGAATCCATAGTCCACTCGCGCCCGGGCCAACCGCGTCGTGAACGAGGCGGCGGGCCGTTCGATGCGCGTGATCGAAAACGTCGGCTCCACCGCGAGGCGTTTGCTCACGGCCACGCGTGCGCTGGAAAATGTGCTGCCCGGCCCGAACGTCAGACTGCGAATGGTACCGTCGTAGTAGCGACCTCCTTGTACCTTGATCGTACCCGAAGCGCGCCGCTGTGCACCGAAGTCGTACGACACGGAGACGTCGGAAAACGTGTACCCGCCTGGGGCGATCGCGGCGGGAGATCCCGAAGGTGTGAACGGTTGGCGCAAGAACTCGTAATCGTGGGTGACGTCGATGTTGAACACGTCGCTACTGGCGAACTCCGTGCCAAAGTGTCCGCGCCACACACGCGTGTCGATCGAGCCGGCGCCATTCTCGACGTACTCGCCGGACGCCGTCCCCGTGAACTTTCGCACAATCGTCATGCGCTCGGGTCGGGGGCTGAATCGCAGTTCGCCGAATGACCGGTTGAAGTCGGAGCGCCGTCGAAAGCCCACTTGCGGGTCGAAGTTGCGGCCCACTGCGAGGAACTCCGCCTTCGCGCCATACTGATCCATGCTGTAGTCCACGCGACCTTGGTAGCTTTGGTCGTCGCCCTGCACGTTCGTCGTGTTGGTTTGCGCCCAATAGGCGCCGGCCGTCAGCGCCTGTGACAGCAGAAATGCACCGTCCACGCCATACGCCGCATTCGATCCCGTTCCTGACGCGCCGACGGAACGGTTGGTGGCCATCATGCCGATCGAACTGCGCTGCAGGACGTCACGCTTGAGTCGCACCACCGTGAAGTTGGTAGCCTCGGCACGCGACGCGGCGTCACCCGCCGTCCCGATGTTCATGAGACCGAGCGCGTACTTGCCAAGCTTCCCGCTGAGTCGACCGCCGACATTGATCGGGATGACGCTGCTGTTGTCGAGCCCGATGCGTCGCGTGTAGAACAGCTGCGGTGTATCGGCGCTCCCGCTGCCGCTCAATGCGCCATTGCCGCCGCGCGCGAAGTCAAAAATCCCGCGACCTTCGAGAAAGAAATCCCGCTTCTCGGGAAAGAAGAGGCTGAATCGCGTGAGATTGACCTGTTGCTCGTCGATCTCGACCTGTGCGAAATCGGTGTTGATGGTAAGGTCTGCGGTGAGGTTTGGCGTGACGGCGTACTTGATGTCGCCGCCGACTTCGCTGCCGAATACGTTGCCATCGAGTGGCGCGCGCACACGGTCGGTTGTGACGCGCGAGACCGCATACGGCTTGAGCTCGATGTTCTTCCCGGCCTCGGGGAGATCGAGACCCACCAGCGTACCGCCAGCCGACACACGGTTGAGGGCCTGCGGACCGGCGAGGATGCGCGGCACTGGCGTGAGGTACGTCCACTCATTCTTGTGCCGGACGGAGCGGCGGATCTGCATGCCCCACACCTGATCCGGTCCAGCACGATATCGAAGGGACTTGAAGGGGATCGCCATTTCGACGGTCCATCCGCCATCGAAGCGACCAGACTTCGATGTCCACACGGGATTCCAATCTGTATTCGACGCGCCTTCATCGACAACGGAGTAGTCGGCCCGTGCGCCGAGGGGGTTTGTGTAGAAGGCGAATCCGCTACGGCGATCGTAAAACGTGTCGAAGAGAACGCCGATATGTTCATTGTTGCGCAGACCACCGGTGTCGCGCCGCAGTTCGTTGACGATCCACTCCGCGGGTGGCGCCGTCTCATGACACCGGCACGACAGGTAGATGTTGCGGTCGTCGTACGTGATCCAGATCTCACTGCGTTCGGTTGATGGCGCACCGTCGATGGGTGCGACTTGAATCAGTCCACCGAACGGTGCCTCGCGCGTGTAGACCTCCTCGTCGAGCACGCCGTCTAGCGTCAGGGGCGCGGAGAGTCTGATCGCGCGCACGGTGGCTCGGTTCGCTGCGTCGCGTGTGATGACGGCAGGAGCAACAGGTGACGGTGGGCCGTCGATGACGACCGGTGACTGGGCCCACGCCGGCACCGCCCGGAGTACGGACACGGCCAACGCGAGCATGGCGCGGCGTCTCCAGTGTGTGGTGCTGTCTGTCATCGTTCGCGTCATATTGGGGCGAGAGGAAGAAAGAAGATATCGCTCCTTTCCGCCTTCCGGAACCGCCCACACTTTGTCGCAGTCTGCCAACGTCAGCTCAGGTCCTCACCGACACCGCCAAATGCGATTTCCGCACTCGCTCGCCGTGATGCAGGTCGTTGCCTTCACACTCCTGAGTGTGAGCGCCCCGTCGGCGCACGCGCAGGAGCGGACGCTCTCCTGGCCAGACTTCATCGTCACCGCGCGCCTCGACGCCGACGGCACGCTGCATGTGAGCGAGCGCCAACGCATGCGCTTCTCGGGCGAGTGGAACGGCGGCGAGCGTCGATTCAACGTCGGCTTTGCCCAGCGATTCGACTTTGGCGAGATCGTTCGCATCGATTCGGCGACAGGACGGCCGCATGCCATGATCGCCGAACAACTCGATGTGATCGACGGCTACGGTTGGGCCGACAATCGCACGCTGCGCTGGCGGAGCCGCAAGGCGGATGATCCGCCGTTCGACAACACGGTGCTTACCTACCAGATCGACTACGCCTATCGCGACATCGTCGATCCACTGCCGGGTGGACGCTATCGCTTGAGTCACGATTTCGCGTTTGCCGATCGTGAGGGCGCCATCGATCACTTCGCGCTCACCCTCACGATCGACCGGGCGTGGGGTGTTCCGGGGGACTTCACTGGAGAGTACGAAACCACCGATCTCGAACGCGGGCGCGGATTTATCATCGCCGTGCCACTCTCGCGCACATCAGCCACGCCACCGGCGAACGTACGCCTTGGCGCGCCGATGGCCGTGCGCATTGCGCTGCTGGGACTCCTCGTCGCCGGCCTGATCGTTATTGTGGCGCGACTGCTCACGCACGATGCGCGACGCGGACGTTTCGCGCGCGCTCCGTTACCCGATTCCATCACCGACGAATGGCTGGAGACCAACGTCTTTGCGTACCTCCCGGAAGTCGTTGGCGCGACATGGGATGGTCGGACATCAGAGCCCGAAGTGGCCGCGACGCTGGCGCGACTCGTTCAGGAAGGGAAGCTGCGCAGTCGGGTGGAGACGGAAAAGGTTCTCGTGTTCCGCACGCATGTGTTGCACTTGGAACTCGTCACCGCTCGCGCAAACCTGCAGGGCCATGAGCGTTTGCTCATCGACTCGTTGTTCTATCCGAAAGACCACACGACCGATACCGACGCGGTCCGCAAGCGCTACAAGAAGTCCGGCTTCAATCCGGCGAGCGTGATTCGCGCAAAGATCGAGCGGCTGGTCGAACAGGCGTCGCCATCAGCGAAGGTGGAGAAGCAGAAGGTCACGCGCGTTCCCACATTGGTATTATTGGGTGTCGCGGCAGCGCTGCTGCTCTTGGGCATGACGGCAGATCTTGTCGACGGCCTGATCGCCGTGGCGACGATCGCAGTGACACTGCCCCTGTATCTCGTGGCGCGCGGTTTCGCGAAAGTCTGGCAGCATCGCGTCGACAGAGTATGGCCGATCGGCGTGGTCCTGCTCGCGTTCCTCGCGCTCATGACGTACGCGTATGCGCGCACTTTTGTGTTTGACGACACGAAACGGGTGGGCTGGCTCATTCTCGCGGGCCTCGCGTTTTGGGGACTCGCACTGGCCAACAGCGTGGCCAATGGCGCGAGACTGGTCGAGTCGGCCGAGCGTGTCGCTTTGCGCAAACGATTCGCCGCGGCGCGCGCCTACTTCCGCACGGAACTTGCGAAGCGCGAACCTCGGCTCAAGGACTCCTGGTATCCGTACATGCTCGCATTCGGACTCGGCAAGCATGTCGATCGCTGGTTCACCGCA